>JAHDEO010000470.1 GCA_020628725.1 Saprospiraceae bacterium | reverse complement strand
TGTGTATTTTGAATTTGTCAGTATGTCAATGAACTAAGATACAACTTTTTGGCAGTTTAAATGTACCTGCATTTAAGGCGCAAGACACGACTGCAAAAAATGAACAAGAAGTCCAGTCAAAAGCACAAATAATTAGAAACGATTATTAGATTAAAAAACAAAGAACAAAAGTGCATGATTTTAAATTTTAATGTGCATATCTGTCATTTAAATTACATATTCTTTCGCGCCGAATCCATTTACATTTCATAACTTCGTTGAATTATTTGATTTGGGTTACGGGTTACGAGTTACGAGTTACGGGTTGCGTTTTCATGCACATTTGAAAACGTACAATCCAATAACCCGTAACCCGTAACCCGTAACCCACCAACTCGTAACTTGTGAAAATCTTTATCCAGACAATAGTATTTTCTCTACTTGCTTTGGGCGTCTACGCACAGGGTACTTTTTCCGGTCAATTGCAGGCTAACGGCAATTTTTTCCAACGCGACAGCTTAATTGGTGCATCCAATACACCACAATATGACCACCTCAAAACCGGTGGTGAGGCATGGCTCAATTTGAATTACGGCATATCGGGTTATAATTTCAAATTACGATTTGATATGTATCAAAATTCCAATTTACCAAATCCACAGGGTGCATTTTCGGGGCAAGGAATTGGTTTTTGGCAAATGAGCAAGCAAGTAGATAAACTTGGTATTACCGCCGGAAATTTTTACGAGCAAATTGGTAGTGGGATTCTGTTTCGTGCCTACGAAGAGCGTTTTTTGGCAATTGATAATTCAATGCTCGGCGTACGCCTTACTTATGATTTTAATGAAAATTGGCGACTCAAAGGCTTTTCAGGTAAGCAACGTAATCCCTTCGGAGTCGAAAATTCCATCACGGGGACATATCCTGCTTTGGTGAATGCTTTGAATTTGGATGGTTTTGCTTCTTTGAATGAAACGACTACCATTGCGCCCGGTTTTGGTATCGTCAATCGCTCACTCAAAGATGATATGATTCGCAATATTGGTGCAGATATTTCGCTGAATAATTTTGATAATTTCTTTTTCAAACCCAAATACAATGTGTACGCATTCACGGCATATAACACACTTACAATGGGTGATTTTTCCCTCTATCTCGAAGGAGCGGTCAAGACGCCCGAAGCGATAATTTCGCCTACACGCATCGTAGTAGATACCACAGGACGAGTGATAGAAGAATATCCCCTCAACGGCACACCAACACAAACAGGCGATGATGTTTACGGGAATTATCTCGTGACTTATCAAAGAAAAGCCGGTTCGGTACTCTATGCCAGCGCGAGTTATTCCCGCAAAGGTTTCGGTGTGACGCTGCAAGGTAAACGCACTCAGAATTTCCCCTTACATATCAGTCCGGGTGGCAATCCCATTCAAGTAGCGCGTAACTTCCTACCACCAATGGCACGCGAAAATTCTAAGCGACTCACCACACGTTATAATGCTGCTACGCAGGAATTGGGTGAATTGGCTTTTCAAGCAGATGTGCAGGTGAAATTCAATAAAATGTGGAGTGGCGAATTCAACTTCTCCAATATCACTGATTTAAATGGCTTGTTGCTTTACCGCGAAGCACATTTAATCGGAAAATATAAAAAACGCAAAACGCCGTGGGCTATCACAGGTGGTTTGCAATTCCAGCAATACAATCAGGAAGTTTATGAGGTGAAGCCCGGTGTGCCTTTGGTACAGAGTATTACGCCGTATACGGAAATTGTCTACAAAATCGACCGTAAAAAATCGGTTCGTATGGAGTTGCAATATCTCAACACCAAGCAGGACTACGGACAATGGGTATTTGCTCTGCTCGAATATAGCATTGCACCTAAATGGTCATTCTCCATAGCGGATATGGTCACGCTCGATCCGGCAAAATTCTACGACAAATCGAATATTACGATTAATGACACTTCGCGTCCGGCGCATTTTTATACCGTTTATGTGTCGTATGCAGAGAAGGGGAATAAATTTTCACTCGCTTATGTACGTCAGCCGGATGGTATCAACTGTACGGGTGGTGTATGTCGTTACGAACCTGCATTTAGTGGAGTGCGTATGACTGTGAATTCGAGTTTTTAAGAATAGAAACAAATATACGCTCAAGATATTTTCATGGCTGAATCTGCTTAGGCAACTCGCAACAAATAACTGATCAAAACTACTTGTTCTTTTTCACTCACTCTGCGTTACAAAAATGGTCATTTATCTCGATAAACTCACATTTTCGCGCCTTAATTGAGCAAAAAATAACTTCGCATTTTTGACCAATTATTTGTTGCGAGTTGCCTTAGGATTCAGCCATTTTTGTACGGAATCATCTGTTAATTCGGGTGAAGGCTTGTGCAAGTGCGCGGCGTTGACCTCTCCAATCTTTTCCAATATGGAAGTGAGGGAGTTTAATATGTTGTTGTTTAAATCGTATGGTGGCTTCATGATACTATCATAAAGATAAGGGTTTTTAAATAAAATGGAAAGTAGTCACCCGAAAAATAAAAACCCTCAAACTCAACCGTCTTGCTGAACTGGTTTCAGAATGACGGTTTGGTTTGGGGGTGTAGATTGGAGTGTTTTTAGTTGCCGTTTTTTCTTAAATAGTCAATATATCTATCCTCATTGGTCATTGGATCTACATATCTCCAGAATGTCCAACCATTGACTGTTGTATCTTCTGATGCCCCTAAATCAATTTTTGCTTGAATACCTGCCCCCGAGGGCGAATCGAATATTTTTCCGTTGTAAGAAAGCGTACCATTAGAGGGGTTAAAACTTCCATTTACTATTTTGCTGTAATATCTGGCGAAGACCTTTATTGATTTTGTTTTATCAATTTCAATTTCCTTAAAAAATTCCTTTTGAACCTGCTCTTGCCTTGAGTAAACTTTATCATTGATAAGAGAAAAAATCTCTTCGGCTCTTAACTCCAAAAAGAAAATGAAATTATCATCATATTGCCCTTCAAGTAACCCTGTATCAATAGCATGAGTTTTCAAACTATTTTCAAGATTTGGATTTTTATTCTCTTTTATATCTTTCAAATAAATAGAAGGAGCCTTACTACCAATTTTAATATTCGTGATTTTAGGAATAAGAGTTCTGTTAATTACACAATCAATGAAATCCCTTTCTTCACTTTCTTCTGATGAGTTTTTTGATATATAATCTTTAGGGAAGATGTGATGGTCGTCTATGTTTTTTAAATTGAAGTTGATTTTTGATGTATTATTCCAGTCAAGATACCCTTTTAGCGCGTAATTAATAAAATTCAAAATACCACGATAAACAGCATTCTGTTTTTTATTGTAACTAAAAAGGTCTTTACTATCTCTAATCTGTGTCTTAAATAATTTATTAAAGTAGCTTCGTTCCCCGATTTTTTGATTATGTGCAATGAGTGTTAAAATATTACAATCTTGAATTATTTTTTCATTGGAAGAACCTGTATATCTTTGTGAAAAGACGGATGACCAATACCAATTATCAATAAACATTTTTTGCGAATCACTCATTTGGTCAAAACCATAGTCAAGTTCGATTTGAAATATGATTAAAGGAATTAGCATATTTTGATAGGGCATCCAACTCTGATGAAGTATGTAATTGTTTTGAAATAAATAGTCAATAGCATTCTTGTAATATGTAGTAACATTATCCCACAGTTCATTAAAATGTTCTGAATTTAATTCTGTAAGAATAAATGTTCTGTGAATTTCTATACCTTTTCCAGACTTTTGAAATCTTCTTTTCGATATTATATACGCAATTGTTCTCACAATTAATTCCGGCACTAAGTTGTAACCTGAATTTGACGTTTCAAATGCTTTTATGGATTCTTTCAGATTAAATCCATTGTAAAGTTTTGCTGTAAGAATGTCTATAAAATTGAGTTGTACGCCTCTACTATTACTTCTTTCAAAAAAGAGGACGAACTTATCTAAAGACATATCAAGCAAGTAAAAAGACAATAATTTTTCGGCTTTAAATAAGTCATAAATCTTCCTTTTTAGAGAAAGAAAATACCTTTCTATAGCACGAGTATTATCAACATTCAAGTTTTGATAGTATTCAGTATTTCTTAGATACTGTTCCAAACATTCAGATTCTAACAAGTCATCAGAAATCATTTTATAAACATCAGAAAGAGCAATAGATAGCCTATTATCAGCCCTTTCGATATCAAAACTGTATAATAATTGTTCTACAGGTATTTCAGATATTTTAGAGTCAGCTAATTCCTCTGGAAATTCTGATTTATTTTTTGCAACAAAGAATATTTCATCAATTCCGGTTATTGCTCTGTAGATTGAGGTTATCCTTTGTTGTCCATCAAGAATTAGTCTGAAATTACTTCTGTCCAATTTTTGAAGTTGTAATATCTCATCTAAGGTATAATGCTTTGATTCGAGTGATTTTCTCTTCTTCCCCTTTTTCTTTCTCGGTCGAGTATCTATTTGTCTGGTAGTAATTTCAAAAGAAGGAATACCATAAATTATGGCTCCAATGAAAATGTCTTTAACAATTGAATCAAATAAATCAACTGTCTTTATTTTTTCCCACACAAAATCTCGTTGGAATTCAGGCAATACTGTTCTCCCCTTGTTAATATCTTGTATTAAGCTCTCTATTGATTGTGTTTGTTCCATTTGTAGTACAAATTAAATTGTTGGATATTGATAGTCTTGTTGTGTAATAAGCTCCAAAGGAAATATAGATTTGAAAAGCCCGTTTCCCTGAAGTTACAAATCTTCCCTGCAAATATATAAAAACCAATGTATTATACAACGTGATAATTGTATGAAAACTATGGCAATCTTACAAAGATAACTCCCCAAAAAATCTAAAAAAGAACCGTCATTCCGCACTTTGATACGGAATCTGTCCGACTTTTAGCATCATTTTAAGCTGAGGCTACTGTCTGACATTGTGCTGAAATGCAACAGATTCCGCGTCAGAGCGCGGAATGACAGGTTGATTTTTTTGTTTTTTGTGTAAAGTTGTTTTGCGTAAGAGATAGGAGGTGTTGTCTGAACGAAGTGGAGCGATAGCGGAACGGAGAGAGTGCCGGATAGCCCGACCCCGACGTTAGGAGGGGATACGCCCTAATAGAATGCTTAAATGGTGTAATGAGGTAATGCTACAATGAGTCCCAAAGGGACGGAATATTATAACAATGGGTTAAGCCCATTGCTCTAAATAAAACTACCTTGCCAGCCCTGAAAGGGCGAAATAACGCGACATTTCACCCTTTCAGGGCTAACGAAGTTCCTTGATTTTATCTTGGGGCTGACACCCCAAGTTAGTGCAGTTCACCCCTTCGGGGCTTAGGGCAAAATTAGGATTTGCACAGAATTTATAATCAATCACCTCCTCCAAAGGGGACATATTTTTGTACAAAAAAAAGAGCCGACACAAAGCATCGACTCTCACAAAAAATATCTAAAAAATTCAATCTATCAAGCATCAAACCTATCAAGGTTCATCACCTTCGCCCATGCTGCGGCGAAGTCCTTGACGAAGCGGGCTTCGCCGTCGTTGCAGCCATA
>JAHDEO010000469.1:3245-5585 GCA_020628725.1 Saprospiraceae bacterium | reverse complement strand
TAGAAGGAAAAAGAACAAGTATAACTGTCGAAGTTATTTTGTTTCTTTCACTTATGAAAGTAAAAATTGTAATTCGCTGAAAGCGAAAATTAATTTAAACTTAAACTTATTCTTGAACTTAGACTTTTTCAGGAAACAGCATCGCCGCCGCCCGTAATATCGTCCAATGCGTCTTTGGCTTCTTTCAAATTATCTGCAACGACATCTTTTGCATCGCTCAATTTATCCAATGCGCCGTCTTTTGCACCTGACAATACATCTTTTGCCTCATTCACAAGATCAGAAAAAGAACCTTTGGCTGCGTCACCTGCATCAGCGAGTTTATCGCCTGCATTACCTGCTAAATTGGCTGCGCCATCTTTGACGTCGCTCGCTTTATCAGCGATAGCACCACCTGCATCGGAGAGTTTATCACCTGCGTTGTCTACTAAATCGGCAGCACCATCTTTTATATCGCCTGCTTTATCAACAACAGCATCACCTGTATCAGAGAGTTTATCACCTGCGTTGTCTGCTAAATCGGTAGCACCATCTTTGATGTCACCTGCTTTGTCAACTACAGCATCTTTGGCATCAGCAAGTTTGTCGCCTGCTTTGTCAGCAAGATCGGCTGCACCGTCTTTAATTTCTCCGGCTTTAGCAACAGCGGCGTCTTTCAAGTCGCCTGCTTTGTCCATTGCTTTTTCCGCCATGTCAGAAGCACTTTCGCGCAAATCCGCTGTTTTTTCCATTGCTACATCCTTCAACTCAGAGGCTTTATCGGCTGCTTTGTCAGCCAAATCACCTGCTTTATCCATTGCTTTTTCGGCAAAATCAGAAGCGTTTTCGCGCAAATCTGCCGTTTTTTCCATTGCTACATCTTTCAAATCTCCCGCCTTATCCATCGCTTTTTCTGCCATGTCACCGGCAACGTCTTTGACATCTTCCAAGACTTCTTTTGCCTTATTGACATTTTCGGAACTGAATACTCCTTTGATTGAATTGATTAGTTTGTTTAACATGATTGAATGATTTTAATGTGAATCGAAATCCTAAAAACCTCCTAATTTAAAGGATTCTAAGTGTTTGAATGTGACAAAAATAATAAATTCATTGGAGTTTTTATAATTATTTCGGGTTGCGGGTTACGAGTTGCGAGTTATTTTTTTGCTATGCAAAAAATATAATTTTATGTATAACCCGTAACTCGTAACCCGTAAAACCCGCAACTCACATACAATCTTCCAAATCTCGTTTCATGCGATTTAATCCTTCTTTGCGAGCATGTGTTATGTTGCGTTGTGGAATATTTTCTGCATCAGGATAATTGGCTACGGCTTTTTCAACAGAAGTTTCTCGTAGAATGTGTAACATCGGGTAAGGAGAGCGATTGGTATAATTTGCGGGGTCATCTGCCGCCGACCTTGCAAAGCGATATTCGGGATGGAAATTAGCCAACTGAAAAACTCCTTCATAACCCCAATCAATCAGAAATTGATTACACATTTCCACAAATCCCCAGAACACATTAAAATTCTGTAAATCATCTTCAAAAATAATTAAAGTCGTTTCAATTTCTTGGTTTTCAGTTAATTCTCTAAATTCGCCTACTAAAACTTCAAGATACTCTACCTGATGGCTTTTTTTCTCACAAACTACATATCGAATACTATCCCGCGCCAATTCACGCGCCGCAAACGGACAAAAATTATGACCAATCACTACTTTTTCTATCCATTTTTTTGTCTGTCGTATAATTTGTTCACTCATTATTGCGTATTATTAGCTAACAGTCCATAGTCGATGGTCAATAGTCCATAGTTTTTGTTTTTTCGCGTAGCGAAAAATATATTTAGCGGCTATCTATCGACTATGGACTATCGACTATCAACTATGAAGAATAAATTACTATTATTTGCATTACTTGTCATCATCTCTGCCTGTGGCGTGGGGATTGGCTCTACAGAAATCAGCTCCGAAAATAAGCAATATTATTCAGGTGTCCACTACGAATTTGGTATGGATGACCGAGTAATTAATATTTTTTTCAAAAGGTCAGATAAGCTAAAAAAAGTTAGCAATAGACCGGCTGCTTTACGCTTGCCGCTTGACCAGCCTTTTCTCAAAATTGCTAAGGATGAGCCAGAAGTTAAATATAAATTCGGCAGTTTCAAATTTGGAGAAAATCCGTATGAGATGTGCAATAAGTTGGATATCAAAGATATTAACACGTCTCCAAAATCGTTAGTGATAGAAGGTGATTTATGTGGCAACACTTTTACGATGACGATGCGTATGGAAGCTGCCAGTACGCTGGATATAGATGTCGAGTTGAGTGATACGACATATAATCGCGTTTCG
>JAHDEO010000469.1:0-3145 GCA_020628725.1 Saprospiraceae bacterium | reverse complement strand
CAGATGGATAATCCGCTGGATTTATTAGAAGATTTTACAGAGAAAAACGGTCGCCCGCCTGCACTGCCTAAATGGGCTTATGGAAATGTTTTGGGCATACAAGGCGGCAAAGAAGTCGTTGTAAAACAATTAGATGTATTGAAAAAAGCCAAAGTACCCGTAGATGCTATTTGGATTCAGGATTGGTGCGGAAAACGGGAGACGAAACTTGGCTCACAAGTATATTGGAATTGGAAAGCTGATGAAAGTCGCTACCCTAATTTTAAGATGTTTTGCCTGAAAATGAGGCAGCGCGGTGTACGTGTTTTGGGTTATAATAATCCTTTTTTAATGAAAGGGAGCGAATTGTATGAAACAGCACTTGAGCGCGGTTTTTTTATAAAAAATCAAGCCGGAGAACCTTATCTCCTTGAAATGCCCGACGAAGTTTACATGCTTGACCTTACCAATCCGGAGGCTTTCGAGTGGATGAAAGACATCATTAAGGAAAATATGATTAATCAGGGCTTGGCAGGTTGGATGGCAGATTATGCGGAAGGATTGCCCTGGGATGCGGTGCTGCATTCGGGGATTTCGGCACAAGAATACCACAATCAATATCCCGTAGATTGGGCACGCCTCAATCGTGAAGCCATCAACGAAACGGGTAATGAGGGTTTCATTGCTTTCTTTTCGCGGTCTTCGTTCACGGGAGGCAGCCAATACACTCCGCTTTATTGGGCAGGCGACCAAATGACTTACTGGCAGAAAAATGACGGCTTGCCTTCTGTTGTTCCGGCTTTGCTATCAAGCGGTATGAGTGGTATGGCGATTAATCATGGCGACATTGGTGGTTTTGCAAGTTTTACACGAATGAAAGGTCGCATCAAGATTACCCGTAGTGAGGAGTTACTCAAGCGTTGGATTGAGTTGTGCGCCTTTATGCCTGTATTTCGTTCGCATGAAAGTGTATTACCTGATGAAAATTTGCAAGTGTATGACCCCGAAATGCATGAGTTTTACGCCAGATTTGCACGTATACATCAGCGACTACGCCCTTACTTGGAAGCGCAAGTCGAGACTGCGTCAGTGAAAGGCTATCCTGTGATTCGTCACTTATATTTGCATTATCCCGATGATAAAAATACCTATGATTTGCAAAATCAATACCTGCTCGGAGAAGATGTTTTGGTGGCTCCTGTGGTGAAAAAAGGCATGAGAAATGTCGAGGTCTACATTCCGCCGGGAGAGTGGAGACATTTGTTGACAGGTGAGGTATTTTCGGGCGGCTTGAAGTATAATGTCGATGCGCCGATTGGTACACCTGCTGTTTTTGTGAATATTGATAGTAAGTGGAAAGGGCTTATCATTGAATGATTTTTGATTTGGAGATTTTTGATTGATTCGCTACGCGAATATTTTTAGATAGAATTTTGCTGATTGTAATGTTTTGCGTTGGTAATGTGTTTTCCTCCCCCCCCGCCCCCTCCAAAGGGGGAGATTTTCGCTACGCGAAAAGCCACTAAATATATATGTCCCCCGCTGGCGGGGGTGCAGGGGGTGGAAAACGCTCAATTTGAAATACAAATTTAATGACCAACGCAATCCGTTACAATCAGCAACTTTGCAAAGTAAAATTTAAATCACAAACTTATACATTAATATGTTCGGAAAATAAAAAATATATCTATATTTGTTGAATCAAAAAAGCTCCTTGACATCTATGCGTATCGTAATCGTCATTCACGATTGACCGGAAGCTCGGATACGCGGGCTGGTGAAGCAATCTGCGAACAGGAATGACTTACATTTGCGGCGAAAATGCTGTGTCTCACACAAAAAAGAAACGGAGAAAATTCCTCCGTATGTACCGACCCAATTGTCGGATTTTAGATTAAATGGTATCAACAAACTTACAGGATAAGTATGTCCATACCATACCTTTTTTTGAAGTGTTTTTTGTAAAAAACACTTTTTTAAGTAACGGTCGAATAATAAGTTCACGATTTCGACGAGGTTATTTTGCGCTTAGTTTTTCTCTTGGAAACGGGCGTTTATCTGGATAAATAACTGTTTTCGAGAGGAAAAATAAGTGTAAAAGAAGCCGTCCAAATCGTGAAGTTATTATTTGACCGTTACTAAACATATTGTTAAAATAAAAAACTGTATGTATTTGACAAAAAAGCCCGATTTGGGCTACAGCAAAAAATTCATAACAAGTTCATAACCAGATTTTTATAAAAATCTGGGGTCAGAGAATGTGCGAATGAAAAGTTGCACTGAGACATTTCTCATTGCCTCGTCCGTGGACGAGGTTGTTGTCAGAGAATGTGCGAATGAAAAGTTGCACTGAGACACATAATATTTTTCGGATTGATATTCTTCATCAAAGTCAGAGAATGTGCGAATGAAAAGTTGCACTGAGACATATCTTCGCCA
Source organism: Saprospiraceae bacterium (assembly GCA_020628725.1). Lineage (GTDB taxonomy): Bacteria > Bacteroidota > Bacteroidia > Chitinophagales > Saprospiraceae > JAHDEO01. The sequence goes on along the minus strand of JAHDEO010000469.1, from coordinate 727 downwards.
CCTAAAAACAAATCCATTTTCTTGTCAGAGAATGTGCGAATGAAAAGTTGCACTGAGACTTAGTTCAGCTATCTCAGTAATGGGCATGTAGTCGTCAGAGAATGTGCGAATGAAAAGTTGCACTGAGACATACCATTTGAGAAACCAATCTCCGCAGTCTTTGTCAGAGAATGTGCGAATGAAAAGTTGCACTGAGACACCAATGACAACCCCAGCAATTACTTTGCCGACTGGTCAGAGAATGGGCGAATGAAAAGTTGCACTGAGACTTTTATAAGTGAAGCGACCGGGCTATGTAGGTCAGAGAATGTGCGAATGAAAAGTTGCACTGAGACTTCCTTGTGCCAGATGTAACCGAATACGATATTTAGTCAGAGAATGTGCGAATGAAAAGTTGCACTGAGACTTTACCTGTAAAAACAAATAGAAATCTTCTTCAGGTCAGAGAATGTGCGAATGAAAAGTTGCACTGAGACACCCCACCAACAACTGATAAGACCATGCAAACGTCAGAGAATGTGCGAATGAAAAGTTGCACTGAGACTTGCTGATTCATATCCTTGAATTTCATCAGTTTTGTCAGAGAATGTGCGAATGAAAAGTTGCACTGAGACAGAGTGTAGTGAGCATTTGGGTGTTTATAATTTATTGGTCGCAGATGTACAAAAAAAGCTAGGGTATCCCTGTAAATTATTAAGAGGCTGACTACGTTGTAGTTAGCCTTATT
>JAHDEO010000019.1 GCA_020628725.1 Saprospiraceae bacterium | reverse complement strand
TTCAATCCGTGTCCTATTACATTTAAATTTTTAAAACATAACATTGTCAAGCTAAGCAAAGCATTAATGAAAAAATTAAGATTTCCCTTCGCAGCCCTATATGTTCTTTTATTTATTTTTGGTTGTAGCCAAGATAGTTTAGATGGATTATCATTAGAACAAGAGCCAACTTTTGAAATTGAGGATAGAGCATCTTGTGATGATTGTTCACCAACCCCGGGAAACATATCTAAATTCAGAAGTGCGTTAGAACTTTCAAAATACGAATACACCGGAAGCAGTAGTCGATATGCTGATGATTATTGTAGTGTAGGAAGATTCAATACTTGTAGTAGTTGGATGGTGCTACAGTCAGGAGGTTCGACAGGCAACAGGTCAGAGCTCAAACTTGACCAGAGTGTGAGTTTTGATAGAGAAAATATTATGAGAGTAGAAATGGTCGTAGAGAATGTCCCATCTTCGGGAGATAGAGGACTTACGATTGCTCAAATCCATAATCGGTATTGTTCAAGCATTGGGCTGTCAGGTCGTCCGCCTTTGAGGATAGACATCGTAAATGGCAGAATACGCGCCATATATGCACATTCTTACATACCGAATACAGGCACATCAACTTATGATTTAATGGGGTTCAATGACGGAGATAGAATCTATGTCAAGCTTGAAATTAATGGCGACGGAAGAAAAATAAATTACTACGTCAAAAATAAATCTACAGGCGTTTCAAAGTCCAGATCCATTTCTGTACATAGTCCGTGGAAAGATAACAACGCAAGGTCAATGTATTATTTCAAATCCGGTGCTTACCAACAAACAAGTAGTAGCGGTGCTCGCCCCAGAGTTAGTTTCTCTCGTTTCACCTATCATTTGGAGTAAGCAGTTTTTTTGCCTAAAAACTGTCATTTGACAGCAAATAAAAACTGGTTAATAAGCAAATAGTCTATCCGGAATGGCGCAGCTATTTCAGATAGACTATTTTTTTGAGTAGTGCTTTTTCTCTCCTTCAAAACTTTCCTAATAATATTCCGTATCTAAGTAGTATGTCATTTCAAGTTGCAATATCGAATTGGGTAGTTAGGCTACACTATTTGTATTCACTGATTCTGTTGTTGGCTGTAGGATGTCATTCTACACACGCTCAGACAGTTGAAGCAGATAGTCTGCGTACTATACTCTCAACCGCAACAAGCGATTCAGAGCGTATTGTATTGATGAATGAATTGAGCAGTAAGTTGAAAAAGGTTGCCCCTAAACAGGCACTTACTTATGCTCAAAAAGCATTGAAACTATCTCGTCAAACTAATGATAAAAAGCAGGAGGTAAAAGCTTTATACCATACCGGAACATTACTTTACGACAGCCCAAAGCGAGATTCCGCATTAACTTATTTTGAAGACGGTGAACGTCTTGCAGAGGAATTAGGATTCAGTGAATTGCACGTAAACCACCTCATAGAATTGGCAACATGGTATCGATACCATCATGTTGATTCGGTAAAAACAGTAAGCTATTTGTTGAAAAGTGCAGAAGTCAGCAAGGCAGCAAGTTATAATTACGGAACAGGGCGTTCTTATGCAAAATTAGCCTCTTTCTACACGAAATACAAAGAGGTTGATTTGTGTGAAGATTACCTCAAGCTCTCTGCCGAATATTACATGCGACTCGAAAACGGAGGAATAGAAGTCGCACATTATTATAATGAAATTGGTAATAAGGTATGGGATTATAACCCCAAAAAATCAATGGATTTTTTCTTGAAAGGAATGGAATATTCTAATACCTATCCAAATATAAAGGTGAGCTTGGGAAAAGCGCATATCACGATAGGAGAACCCGAAGTAGCCCGCAAGTACCTAGAGGCTGCCATTCCGGACTTACGTAAAGAACCAAATCCCAGAATGGTGGGCATTGCATCAGCTCTACTCGCCGAAGTGTATGTCGAACTTGGCGATTATAAAGCAGCCGATAAAGTCTGCGATGAAAGTATAGCCCTCCTAACTCCATTAAGTAGAACTAGTCAGAGAGCATTACCATCCATTTATAGAACCAAAGGGCTTATAATGGAACGTAAGGAAAATGACGAAGCTGCTCTGGAATATTATACGAAAAGTCTTGAAGAAGCAAATAGGATTAAAATTCGCTTCGAACGGATAAAGTCTTATATGATACTCGGAAGGTTTTATGCATCCATAGACCTACAAAAAGGCAAAAAATTTTGCAAGAGATCTCTAAAAGATGCCCGTAGGGCTAATTTTGTCAACCTTGAGATAGATGCTTGTGATTGTCTTTACAACATTTATAAAGAGGAAGAAGCATACGCATACGCTCTTAAATATTACGAGCAAAAAACAATCCTCAGTGATTCATTAAGTACGTTAAAAGTTGAACATGCACTTGACATCAACAGCAAAATAGCTGAAAAAAACAAACAACTCTCCGAACAAGCCTACCAAAAAGAAATTAAAGACGAACAACTTAAAAATCAATACATAGTCAATACGATACTTGCTATAGCCGGATTTTTCGGCTTGTTGTTTATAGGATTTTTGATATTAAGCATTCGAAGAATCAGTAAACAGCACAAAGAAATTACTGAAAAAACACAACAACTCGAAAGTACTAACCTAAGCCTCGAACGCTCCAATGAGGAATTGGAACGTTTTGCATACATTGCCTCTCATGACCTCAAAACACCGATAAAAAACATTATTGGATTCACAGGAGTACTCCAAAAATCACTTCGCACAGAGGAAAATCCATTAGCTAAAAAATCGCTCAATTTTATTGAAAAAAGCAGTAAAAGGATGGTTCAATTGATAGAGGATGTGCTTGAATACTCCAAGCTTTCGAATCAAATAACAGATGAAAGCAAATACGAGGTCATTAGTCTCAATGAATTGGTGAACGAAATCTCCGGCATGACACTCAACAACCTTGATGATAAAATAGCAGACATCCAAATTTCTGAACTCCCTAGTATAAAATGGAATAGCTCGAAAATCTTTCTCTTATTCAAAAACCTCATCGAAAACGGTCTCAAATATAATCAGTCAGAAAACCCCACAATCAAGGTATACAGCACAATTGTCTCAGACACGCATGTTGTGCATATTGAGGACAATGGAATTGGTATCAAAAAAGAATATTTCGATAAAATATTCGTTATGTTCCAGCGATTGCACAATGACAAAGAATATGACGGTACAGGATTGGGGCTTGCTACTTGTAAGAAAATTGTGGATGAATTTGGAGGAAAAATCAGCATAAACAGTGAAGTTGGCAAGGGGACTACCTTTAAAATTGAATTCCCCAATAGCATGATTTGTAATCAAATAACGACCAATGAAGTAATGCCTTTAGCTGTTTCATAAGAATTGTAATACACACGTAATTTCGCACATGCTCCAAAAAGATTATATTTGCACAGAAAATTGAATCAGCACTTAGAAAACCATCAAGAACATGAAACAAATATTTTTATACGGACTGATACCCCTCATTTTGGCAGTTACAGCATGTAATACGGGCGGCAATGACGAAGCCTACCAAAATGCAATGGCAAAAATCGCCCAACTCGAAGATGAAAAAATCGAATTGGAGGAAGACCGCGAACTACTCAAAGATGAGTATAACGATGTCATCGAAACCCTCAACGAGATAGACAAAACCCTCGCCGACATCACCACACGCGAAAATCAAATGGAAAACCTCATCGGCGACTTACGCGGCGGTGATTTGCAGAAAGAGGTCATTTTAGCGAAAATCGAAACGCTAAAAAATGCCAACGTAGGTGACCAAGACAAAGCCAAAGAACTCCAAGCCTCCCTCAATGCTTTTGAAACGGACAATAATTCATTGAAAAAAATCATAGGTCAATACGAGCAACGCATCCAAGCAAAAGATGCCGAAATTGCCAATTATACCGTCAAAATCAAGGAAATAGAATCTCAACTGCAATACACTGAAAGCGAACTTAATAAGCAATACGCCGTCGTAGCGGAGCAAAAAGAAGCTCTTGAAGTCAAGAATGAAAAATTGGAAGCAACCAACGAAGAACTCGAAAAAAAATACAAGGAATTGGAGCAAAAAGATGAGTTTATTGCTGATTGTGTGAAGGGCTATTACATTGCAGGATCGAAAAAATCATTGAAAAGTTACGGTGTATTGAAAAAGAAACCCGCACCACAATTGACCGACAATTTTCAAACCAAACTCGACCGCGAAAAGCCATTCAACTTTTACAAAAAAACAGAAATAGAAGTCAAACGCGACATCATAAAAATCTTGCCCGACCGTCCTGACGACACTTACAATGTTCGTGGTAATATATTGTTTGTCAAAGATATAGAAGAGTTTTGGCAAACTAAACACGTTGTCATCGTACACAAGTAATGAGTCATTACGACATAGCCATTATCGGTGCGGGACCTGCGGGGACAGCCTGTGCGCTTGCGCTACGCGAGTCGGGTTTGCGTGTAGCCTTAGTGGATAAAAGCACCTTCCCGCGCGACAAAACTTGTGGTGATGCCATTCCCGGTCCGGCATTAAAAGTGTTGCGAAAATTACTGCCTGATACGGATGAAATTTTCGACCAATTCACAGAAAAACAACGCGTCCAATCTTCCTCCGTTCACCTACGAAATATCAAACCTATTTACGTCAATTGGGTCACCAAAGCCTATAATAGCCCACGCCTTGATTTCGATAATTTTTTATTGGATTTGGTCAAAAAATATACTGAAACCAATATTTATGAGGGCGAAAAAATTTATAAAGTTGAGCAATCATCACATCACAAAAGCGGAGGGTTTAAACCCTCCACTTTTGTGATTGAGGGTAAAAATATCCACCTGACTTGTGATTTAATTATTGGATGCGATGGAGCTAATTCGATAGTTTCACGTTCATTTAGCGTTGATTTTCAAGAAAACATAAAAAACTCATTCGCAGTACGCGCGTATTATGCGGGCGTGAATTGTGCCGCGAATGACAATCGTTTTTATTTATTGGATGAATTGCCAAAAGGATATTTTTGGATTTTCCCTGTCGGCAAAAACGTGTATAATGTCGGCTTAGGTGTTTTGACCAATCAAATTAAAGGCAAAAAGATAGACGTAAAAGATGCTTTCCACGATATTGTAAAACAGAATCCCGACATCCGTGCGGTCTTACAAGGCGCAGAATTATTGGATAAAGTAAAAGGCTTTCGCTTGCCGCTGTGGAGTCGTCGCCAACCCATTTCGGGAGCGCAAATGATGTTGGCAGGAGACGCCGCGTATCTTGTTGACCCACTTCAAGGGCATGGTATCGACAAAGCCATGCAAAGCGGTGTTTTAGCTGCCGAGCAAGCGATTTCGTGTTTTGAGAAAGGCAACTTTTCCGCCACATTCATGCGAGATTACGATGAAAAAGTATACACACAAATCGGCAAGGAACTCGGACGCAATTTCCGCTTGATGCAGTGGGTATCAGGTTATCCGCGTATGGTAAAATTATTGGCGAGAATTGGCGGAAATGAGCGAGTAAAGCAATTGGGGCAACGTTTGTTTTATAGAAAGAAAAAGAAGTAAGGGTCGTTTAAAGAATAAAATCGACATTTCGACGAGGTTATTTTGTTCTTAGTTTTTCTTTGAAAAAAGGAGTATTGTTGATACTATGACTGATTTCAAAGGGAAAATAAGGACAAAAGAAGCCGTCCAAATGTTGATATTATTTTTTAAACGATCCTAAATCCGGCAACATTCCTATTTTTTTAGTATTTTGTAAAAAATAAAATATCATGGCATACAGCGATTTTACTTCAATAGATTTGACTCGAAAATTCGGGATACAATTTGACGCAAAACATCTGTTTCCAAATGTCAGTCCAATAGAGCCTTCCGATTGGTTAAATGAAAGTTTGAAGCGTGGTGAAAACTCGGGTTTTGGAAGTGAAAAATCGCGCTCTGAACGACTGGTTAGCCCTATTCTACTGGAAGTCAGCACGAATCACAATCATGAATTTTCGATATATTCAGGAGTTAATTTGGATGTGGATGAGTCTTTGGGCTTACGTGGCGAATGCGATTTTATCTTTTCATTCAGCCGAATACAAGACTTTGTGACTGCGCCTGTCTTCTGTATCACCGAAGCCAAAAAACAGGACTTGGAGCGCGGTACGATACAAGCCGCCGCTCAATTAATAGGGGCAAGACGATTCAATGATCTAGAAAATAAAGAGGTCAATGTGTTGTATGGTGCATCCACGACAGGCATAGAATGGCGTTTTTTAAAATATGAAAACAATACCATTACAATTGACGAAAAACGCTATCTGATTACTCGACTTCCTCAATTATTAGGAGTATTTGATGTGATTATTAAAGAAACCAAAATGCAGAATTTGGTGCATTAAAAAAGCCCACAAATCATAGATTTGCGGGCTTACATGCATAGTTTTTAGCTTCGACTTATTTTATCTTAAAAGCTCGTTTAACTTTCGCCACATAATCCAGCTTCTCCCAACCGAAAGTCTCTACTTTAAGCTTCTTGGTTTTTCCATTTACACCAAACTCAACGGTTTTCTTTTCCGAAGGTCTGCCCATGTGACCGTAAGCTGCAGTTTCTTGAAAAATCGGCTTTTTCAAACCAAAACGCTTCACAATCGCTGCCGGACGCATATCAAAAATCTCGTCCACTTTCTTAGCGATTTCGCCGTCATTCATATCTACTTTTGCTGTACCGTAAGTATCAATGTACAAACCAACCGGACGCGCTACACCAATCGCATAAGCTACTTGCACAAGACATTGGTCAGCGACACCTGCCGCAACAAGGTTTTTGGCAATATGACGCGTCGCATACGCTGCCGAACGGTCTACTTTTGATGAATCCTTACCGGAAAAAGCACCACCACCGTGTGCGCCTTTACCACCGTAAGTATCCACAATAATTTTACGCCCCGTCAAGCCCGTATCACCATGCGGACCACCGATAACGAACTTACCTGTCGGGTTTACGTGGTAGATAATTTTCTTATCAAATAAGGCTTGAATATGCTTGCCCAATTTCTTTTTCACACGCGGCACAAGAATATCTTTTACGTCATCCTTGATTTTCTTTAGCATCTTTTTCTCCGTATCAAAATCGTCGTGTTGTGTAGAAACAACGATAGTATTGACACGCTTTGGTGTGTTGTCATCATTGTACTCAATCGTCACTTGAGATTTTGAATCAGGACGTAAGTACTTCATTTTCTTGCCTTCACGGCGCAAAGCGGCTAATTCTTCCAAAAGCATGTGAGACAATTGCAATGCCAAAGGCATGTAATTTTCTGTTTCGTTGGTCGCATAACCAAACATCATTCCTTGGTCACCTGCGCCTTGCTCTTCGGCTTTTTTACCTACATCAACACCTTGTGCAATATCCGCTGATTGCTCGTGCAAAGCAGAAATCACACCACATGAATCCGCATCAAATTTATACTCGGATTTGGTGTAACCAATTTTGCGAATTACACCGCGTGCTACCTCCTGCACATCCACATATGCTTTAGAACGCACTTCACCGCTGATTACAGTGAGTCCGGTAGTAACAAGGGTTTCGCAGGCAACTTTTGATTCGGAGTCTTGCGCCAAAAACGCATCGAGAATGGCATCAGAAATTTGGTCGGCAACTTTATCAGGATGCCCTTCCGATACTGATTCAGAAGTAAATAAATATGGCATATTTTTCAAGTTCAAGCTCTCCCGATAGCTATCGGGACAAGTATAAGTTCAAATTTGACTTTGACCTAACCCGTTTTACTTATTTTTTAAATTAAATGAAATGGGGCGAAAATTTCGGCAAAGATACGTTTTCTTCTAAGGCATTTACAAAGTAAAATTCAATTTATCTTTTAAATAGGTTGCCCGTCGTATTGAATAGCCTTAACTTTGGCAGTCAAATGAGTAAATGAATAGATGAGAAAATGAGTAAATGTTCCTAATGTTATTATCAACATTTTCGCATTATCACATTAAAACCATTTACTCATTTATTCATATAATCATTTACTCATTCAAACATGAACAATACTTACGTAGCCATCATGGCAGGGGGTATCGGTAGTCGTTTTTGGCCCGGTAGCCGTGTGCATCGTCCAAAACAGTTTTTAGACATTCTTGGTACCGGCAAGTCACTGATAAGGTTGACTTTTGAGCGTTTTTTGAACGTTTGTCCGGCGGAAAATATTTATATCCTCACCAATAAAATTTATCGGGAACAGGTAAAAGAGCATTTGCCCGAAATCTCTTACGACCAAATTCTATGTGAACCATCCCGCAATAATACTGCGCCTTGTGTGGCTTATACGGCATTCAAATTGCACGGACTAAATCCCGAAGCCAACTTTGTTGTCGCACCTTCTGACCATATTATTTTACAGGAAAATAATTTTGTGAACACCATAAAAAAAGCACTTAATTTTACAGAAAAAAACAATGCACTCTGCACCCTCGGTATTCGCCCGTCACGACCTGATACGGGCTATGGTTATATCAATTTTGAAGGAGAAGTCGAAGCGGGTATTAATAAAGTAATTCGCTTTACGGAAAAGCCCGACCTCGAACGCGCCACCCAATTCGTCGCAAGTGGTGATTACTTGTGGAATGCGGGAATTTTCATTTGGAAAGCCCAAAATATCATCCAAGCATTTGAGACACACCAATCCGAAATTTATAATATTTTTAATCAAATAAAAAACGACTTCAATACAGCAAACGAACAAAGTACAATTGACATAGCTTACCCAACAACTCCCAGCATATCAATTGATTATGCCATCATGGAAAAAGCAGATAATGTCTATACTATTCCTTCTGAATTTGGCTGGTCAGACTTAGGTACATGGAATTCGCTACACGCCGAATTTGAAAAAGATGCCGCGAATAATGCCCTCAATTCCGATAATATTCTTGCCTACGACACCCATGATTGCCTCATTCGTGCGCCAAAGGATAAGTTGGTCGTCGTGAAAGATTTAGAAAACTACATTGTAGTGGATGAAGAAGATGTATTGCTTATTTATCCCAAAAATAAAGAGCAAGAAATCAAAGCCATCACAAAAGAAATTAAAGAGAAAAAGGGAGAGAAATATCTTTAATGGATAACGTACAATGGATAACGGATAATGGATAATGATTAACAATAAGTTTTCGCAAAGCGAAAACTAAGAATATTATCCATTATCCGTTATAAATTATCCGTTGTAAGATAAAACGCATATTGGGCGCAGCTTTTTCTACGACTTCGATGACGTCTTCAATCGTTGTTTCTACAATATTTTCAATGGGGTAACACTGATTTGATACTACCGAAACCACAAAGACAGGCAGTCCCGCATGTCGCGCCACCAAGACCTCCGGCACGGTGGACATACCGACAATATCGCCACCGATTCTGTGTAAATATTCATACTCGGCAGGGGTTTCGAGATTCGGACCTTGTAAGCCTACGTATACGCCTTCGTGTGCGCGTATGTTGTGTGTGCGAGCGATTTCAAGGGCTTTTTTGTTCAATTTAATATCGTAAGTATCGAGCATGTCGGGGAAACGCGGACCGAGTCGCTCATCATTGACGCCGCGTAGTGGGTTTTCGGGTTGTAGATTAATGTGGTCGCGTACAAAAACAAGATCGCCGGCTTGTATATCGGCATTGGTGCTACCTGCTGCATTGGAAATAAATAATTGTTTGATTCCTAAGGCTTTCATTACTCTGACAGGAAATGTGACTTGCTTCATTGTATAGCCCTCATAGTAATGAAATCGCCCTGCCATCGCTACGATATTTTGTCCGGCAAATGTCCCGAAAACCAATTTTCCCTTGTGTGTTGCTACTGTCGAAACGGGAAAATGTGGGATGTTTTTGTATGCTATCTCTGTTTCAATTTCGATGTGTTCGGTCAAGTTGCTCAAGCCTGTGCCGAGTATAATACCATAATCGGGTTGAAAATCCGTTTGAGTGCGAAGGTAAGCGAGTGATTCTTGAATTTGGTCGTAAAGCATGTGTTTATGTCGTTGTGTTGCGGTTTCGCCGTGTTGTTGTTTGAATAATTTTTGTGTAAATTAGAGATTCGTTATGAAAAATCAAAATGCAGTTTTGTCGAGGACTATTTCAGGAACAAAATTTGATAGATAAATAATTTACACATTGAACTAAGGCAACTCGCAATAAATAACTGGGCAAAACTACTCGTTCTTTTTCGCTCACTCTGCATTGCAAAAATGATCATTTATCCTGATAAACTCACATTTTCGCGCCTTGATTGAGCAAAAAATAACTTCGCATTTCTGACCAGTTATTTATTGCGAGTTGCCTAAAGCCACACACCAATGCAAGATAACAGGAACACGGTTATGAGTTTGCTACTCCTTTCGGGGCTGTTCTTCCTGTGTGGTTTTACGATAAATTATTTTGCCAACAGAACTATCAATCCCAAAAAATATGCTGATCGACTCGAAGCCGCTCTCCACCAACAAGAAGATGCTATTCAATCATATTTTCGTGATGCTGACTTTCTGGAAAATGCCATCAATGACCGCTTACCTGTAGAACAACTGAAAGAGTTGGATATACAAGCCTATACTTTGTGTATCTATCGTGCTGATTCGTTGGTATTTTGGTCAAATAATAAGGCACTCCCCTACTCTACCGAAATTGACCCTACACAAACGCGTGTCTCGAAAATGGTAAAGCTGCAAAAGGGGCGTTATCAATTCGTCAAAGACCGCTATACAGCCGCCGATAATAAGACATATACGCTGATTGCACTCATTCCTGTCTATTATGAGTATGCTACTGAAAACAATTATTTCCAAAACGGATTTGCGGAAAGTTCGATACCTAAATACGTCAATATCAACCCTAAAGGCACACGCGTACGCACGACCGCAGGGCAACCGCTTTTCCATATCACGGTGAAAGACACAGGCGGCAAACAACGCCTGCCAAGACAAGCCCTGTTCTTTTACCTATCGGCTTTCTTTATGGTCGTTATGGCATTGACCTACTTCTGCCTGATGGTCATCAGGCGTTATGATTCTTGGGTTGGTGTGCCGCTTTTTGTGGGGTTGGTTGCCGTAGTACGTCTTTTGGCGAGCCGTTTGGGTTTTACAAGTTCTTTTGCAGCATATGATTTATTTGACCCGAAATTTTACGCACTCAATGATTGGATGAACTCGCTTGGCGATTTGTTTATTAATGTCATTTTGCTGTTTTGGGTGAGTGTTTTTGTGCATCGCAATCTGCGTTTTCGGCACATCATGAGCCTCAATACACCTACACGATATACGCTTGCTGCGGTTGGTTATGCGACCATTTTCGGATTGGTATTTCTAATGGGTTTTGTGTATCGAAGCCTCGTATTGAACTCTGAAATATCCCTTGAAATTGACAATATTTTTAGCCTGAATATTTATAGTCTCATTGGCTTGCTGAGTATGACCGTGATGGCAGCGGCATTCTTTTTCCTGACGCATAAATTGATTTTATTAATCGATAAATTAAATCTCGAAATCAGCACGCAACTTGCTTTAGGAGGCATTGGTTTAGCGGCTTTTACGGTTTTAAATGTATTCAACGTATTACCTCCTACCTCTTTATTTTTGATATTTTTTGCTGCGCTGATTATCGTACTATTCAATTTTTTCACCCAACAAAAATCACTCACACTCGGCTGGTTATTCGGATGGATAATTGTGTTTTCTGTTTTTTCATCTATTCTTTTATTTCAATTGAATAATGAAAAAAATCTGAAATCCATGAAATTTTATGCTGAACGATTGTCGGAAGACAGCGACCATGCCGCCGAGATGCGTTTGAATGAAATTTTAGCAGATATTCGCCGCGATAATATCATCAAATCATTTTTCAAAAATCCTATCCTTACCCCGCGTAAACAAATCACTGACCGTATCGAAAGACGCTACATCAAAGGCTACATTTTCAATCATTATAATTATCACATTCATACTTATAATAAATCAGGCAAGGCAGTTCGAGGTGAAGAACCGGCGTTTGAATCTATCATTGGACGGATAGATGCTGCAACACCGACAGGCACGGCACCTGAATTGTACTTGTGGAGTGACGGACGTAATGCAGCGCAATATATCGCGATGATTCCGATATTGGACGATGGGAATACGATTGGTAAGTTTGTGATTGAATTTTTGCCGAAGGCACTCAAAAAATCCAATGTTTATCCTGAGTTATTATTGGATAATCATTCTAAAAATCAACAAAAATTTGATGCCTTTGATTATTCGATTTACCGCAATGGGAGTCGTATAAAACAAAAGGATAAATCATTTAGCGAGCAACTCGAATTTGACCTCCCCAAAGGTGCAGAATTTGCCACTGAAAGACGAGACGGGCGGCAATATCTTATCCACCGACCCAATGCGGAAAAGGTGGTTGTAGTAGCAAGTGCAAAGCGAGACTTGATGAAGCCGATTTCCTTGTTTTCTTACATGTTTTGTCTGCAATTTGCGGTGTTTTTACTGTTGATTTTTATCAATCGTTTGATACAAGCATTGCCGAAGGGAATGTATCGAATTAGTATCGGGAATACGCCTTCGCTGCGAAGTCGTATCAATGCTTCGGTGATTTCGGTGATCGTATTGTCATTTATTGCGATTGGGGCGATTACGGTAATTTATTTTCAACAAGAATTTCAGGAATATCACCAAGGGCGTCTGGAACGTAAAGTGCGCGGCGTCTTGGCAACCGCCAAATCTGAAATGCAGGAGCACCCCGCTTCAATAGGTTTTTTACCCAATGTGAATAAGCTGTCCGACATTCACAATATGGACATCAATCTGTATGGATTGGATGGTGCGCTTATTGAGTCTTCGCAAAAAGAAATATTTGATAGAGGCTTGATTTCCAAGAAGATAGACCCTGTTGCGCTGCATTATCTCCGCAATAAAGGGATGGAGCAATATACGCAAGACGAGCGCATTAATACTTTGGAGTACCTTTCGGCTTACGTGCCTTTGTATAATGTGGAGCAAGAGCGTGTGGCGTATTTGGGCTTACCTTACTTTTCGCGGCAGTCGAATCTGCGGCAGGATGTGTCTGATTTTATGGGGGAGTTATTGAATGTATTTGTGGGGCTTTTCCTTGTGGCTGCGATGGTGGCACTTTTTGTTGGTAACTCGGTGACGCGACCTATCGTAACGATTGGGGAGAAATTGAAGCAAGTAAAACTGGGGAAAAAGAACGAGCCGATTACATGGGAAAATGAGGACGAAATTGGTGAATTGGTGACAGAATACAATAAAATGATTGCGGAGTTGGAAAAATCGGCGCGCTTGCTGGCGCAGTCGAATCGTGAGTTGGCGTGGCGAGAAATGGCGCGGCAAGTGGCGCACGAAATTAAGAATCCACTCACACCAATGCGCCTGAGTATTCAACATATGCAACGGGTGTATCAAACTTCTGAACCGGAACAAGTCAATCGCCTTTTCCGAACGATTTTGGAGCAAATTGATAACCTTTCGCACATTGCTTCAGAGTTTTCTAACTTCGCAAAAATGCCTCAGGCAAAAAGTGAATACTTCGTATTGGACGATTTGGTGGTTTCGGTGTATGATTTGTTTAAGGAACGTGAAAATATTGATTTTTCATTGGCGATTCCGGATGAAAACACAACGGTGCTTGCCGATAAAAAACAAATGATGCGTGTATTTAACAACCTGATTAAGAATGCCATACAAGCTATTCCTGAATTTAAACGCGGTAAGATTGATGTGATTATGGAACGATTGGATGAAACCGTAGTCGTGAAAATAGTGGATAATGGTGTTGGCATTCCTGAAGAAAAACAATCGTCTATTTTTGTGCCTAATTTTACTACGAAAAGTTCGGGAACCGGCTTAGGACTTGCTATTTCACGCAATATTGTAGAGAATGCGAATGGTTCTATTTTCTTTGAAACGGAAGAGCATGTAGGTACTACTTTTTATGTGGAATTACCGATTCAAGTTCAAGCGCAAGTAGCAAGTACAAGTCCAACAGTCTCTATCTAATTTTTCATTTTATCCAACCAAAAATCTTCCCGCATACGCATGGCGCGTTGTTGTTCTTCTGTCTTATCACCATAACCTAACAGGTGTAGCACCCCATGTATCATCACACGATGCAATTCTCGTTCAAAGGTTACATTAAAAGTTTTGGCATTTTCACGGATGCGGTCGATGCTGATAAAAATATCGCTTTCTATCGTTTCATCCGAATATGGAAAGGTGATAATGTCGGTATAAGTATCGTGGTCGAGGTATTCGACATTGATGCGGTGTAGGTAGGTATCGCTGCAAAAGATGTAGTTGATAAATGAGAGTGTACCGTCTTCTTCTTCAATGGTTTGCAGTATCCACTGTTCGATTTTTTCGGCGTTTTCCAATTCAAAATCAATATCTTCGGTGTGGAAGGTGAGCACTGACGAGTTGATGTGTTGACGAGTTGACGAGTTGATGAATCGGTTATTATCGTCAACTCATCAATTCGTCAACTCGACAATTCGTTATAATTTAAAAAAGATTTCTACGGTTCTGCCTTCATCGGCGAAGCGGACACCGTCGGAGAGTTGGCGCATGAGGAAGACGCCTCTGCCGCCGAGCTTAAGAATATTTTCGGTAGCGGTAGGGTCAGGAAGTGCATCAGGGTCAAATCCCGGTCCTTCGTCGCTGACGAGGAAGGTGATATTTTCGTTGCAGATGTCTTTGACACAGACGATGACTTTTTTGTTTTCATCCTGTTTATTGCCATGCACGATAGCATTCGTGACGGCTTCGGTAAGAGAAATCAGGATGTTGCCATATACGCCTTCCGCAAGGCAGTAGCTCTGCATAATTTCATCTACGTAAGGCTCTATCTTTCCGATATTCTTAGCATTAGACGAGAGTTCCAATAGGTAGCTGCCTGTTTTTTCCATTGTCATTACCATTCGCGTTCCTTTTTTTAATGCTACAATGCGATAGTGATGTAATGCTATAATTAATGAGTGAATGAGTGAATTTTGAATGAGTGAATGTTAATGCTACAATGCAATAATGATGTAATGCTACAATAAAGAAGTCATTGTATCATTATCGCATTGTAGCATTATTATTCACTCATTCAAAATTCATTCATTCATCATTGTAGCATTATCGCATTTAAGCATTGTATCATTTGTTCTTTTTAAGTGAATCGAAGTATTCCTCCACAAGCGTCTTGTAATAAGGCTTGAGGGCGGGGGAAACGGATTTGTACATTTCGATTTCCGCCTCACGCTTTTTGATGTATTCCTCCAATTCGGGGGGCATTTTCCGTTCCTGTTCTTGTGCGGTTTTGGATTCACGACGCTTCTCGAATTCGCGTTGACGTTGGGCGTTCTCCGCTTCGAGTAGGCGTGTGAGGATTTCCTGTTGGCGTTTGAGCATCTCGTTGGTTAGACGCTTATTGAC
This sequence comes from Saprospiraceae bacterium, assembly GCA_020628725.1. Classification (GTDB taxonomy): domain Bacteria; phylum Bacteroidota; class Bacteroidia; order Chitinophagales; family Saprospiraceae; genus JAHDEO01. Next base: position 16,752 of record JAHDEO010000019.1, on the reverse strand, counting down.
CAAATCTGTCTCGGTTTTATCCATCTCTTCCATGAGTTTTTCTAACTCACCGGAAGAACCTTTGCCTTGTTGTTTGTTTTGGTCGTTCATTTTTTTGAGTTCTTTGCGAATTGCAGCTTGTTTGGCTGCCATTTCCGCAAATTCTTTACTCATCTGACCTTTACCGCCTTTGCCACCGGGCTTTTGACCGTCTTTCATCATCTTCTGCATTTCACTCATTTGGTCTTTGAGTTGTTGCTGCATACCACTTAGTGAAGGCTTGCCTTTGCCGCCGGGTTTGTTGCCGGGGTTTTCGCACATTTGGTCGCCGGATTGTTGTTGCGCCATTTGCTGCTGCATCTGATTCATCACTTCACTGAGCATGAGGGCGAGGTCGTTCATGCCCGTCATGGAGTATTGTTGTTGAGTCGTGGCATTGGTGGTTTTGCGCTCTTCTAATTGTTCGAGGCTTTCTTTGATATTGCGTTTGACTTCTGTAACTTTTTCTGTTACAAAAGATTCTATCTCAAATACGCGCTTGCTCAATGCCTGCAAACTATCTTCTACGACTTTGAAATCGTCTTTAATTTTGTATTGCTTTTGCACCAAACCTACATAATGCGGCGTATTGATTTGTGCTTCGCCAATATCATTCATCGTCTCTTCTTGGTCGAAAGAAAGCGTAACGAGATTTTCTAACAACTGGCGCAGCGATTCCAAATCTTCTTCCATTTGCTCCTGATTGGCTTGCTGCATCATGTCTTTCATGCCTTGCGCCATTTCTTTCATTTTTTCGGAAGCAGATTTTTGTTTTTCTCCGGCTTTTTGTTTTTCTCCTTTCTGTAATTCATCCGAACTATCCTGCATATCTTTTTCAATATCTTCGGATTGCTCGTCCATGTCGTCGAGGTGCTTGGGAGATTCGAGTTCTTCGTTCATCTCCTGCAACTTCTCCATGTCCTCTTTTATCTTCTCAAATTCTTCATTGAGTTTTTCTTGTTCTTTTTTCAACTCATCAGCCGATTTCTTTCCTTCCTTCGATTCTTCGCTCAGTTCTTCTTCTTTTTCTGCTAATTCTTCTAATTTTTCAGCCGTTTGTTCGAGCTGATGTTCGAGTTCCATCTCTTTAAACAATTCGAGCATACGATCTAGTTCCTTCTCCAACTCTTCATCCGTCATTTCCATTTCTTCCAATTGCTCTAAGGCGTCTTCTTGGGTGAGTTCGTCGAGCATTTCTTCCATTTTCTTCATCATCTCCTTCATTTCCTCGCTCATCAACTCATCGAATAACTGCTGCAACTTCTCTTGCTTTTCGAGAATGGATTCTTTCGTTTCCTCAAATTGCTCTTGATTTTTTAGATTTTCATCAAAATTCTTTTGAGCATTTTCCATTTGCTGCTGCATGTCTTTTTGACGCTCCAGCATCTTTTCAATCTCCTTCTTGTCTTGCCAATTGAGTTCTTTTTTCTGGAGCATTTTATTTTTCATCTCGTCGATGTCCTCACGCAATTTTTGCGCTTCTTCGAGTGTCTCGGCGAGGTCTTTTTTGATTTCGTCGTTATTTTTTTCTTCTTGTTCTTCAAATTCCTCTACCGTAGGCATGGCGTAGCTCATCACGTTGGTACGCGCTGATTTGCTGCCATTCACACCGTCATTATCCAATACTTCAAAAAAGTAGGTGAGTTCGTCGCCGGGTTTGAGTTCCATTGGAAGCAAATCCCAAGTGTAGTCGTATTGTGTCTCGGTGCCGGGATTGGTTTGTAGTGTTTCGGACTCGGTGCGGGCAGGTGTTTTTCTGTCGCCGGGAGTTAATGTGTAATTAAAGGTGAGGCTTCGCAGACCGTAGTCATCGCTGGCATCTCCTACGAAAAATATCATTTTATTATCGGTGCTGTCCTCAAATCGCTCTACATTAATGGTAGGATAAAGGTCGGGCGTGACGGCAATAGAATAGCCTACCGAATCCGCATTTTTTAGGTATTGATTAGAAACGTAAACCATATAGGTTTCGTCTTTGCGGGCACGGCGTTTGAGCGTGAAAGATTGGCTTCCTGCTCTTTCTGTTTGTAATATTTTCTTTTCGCGGGAAAATTTCATACCCACTTCATCCGTATTTTGTGAGGTAAAATTCCAACGCATTCGCGTACCTACGGGAACGACGACATCGCCGATATTGGCAATCATCTCGTCTTTTCTTTTGGTGTAAGACGGATAATCCAATTTAATATCGAAACCAACGATATTTGGTTTTTTGAGAACTTCTATATCGTAATCTTTGGATTCAAATTGACCTGAAAATAATTTGAATTTGGTGTCTTTTGAAATTTTTCTAAATGTATAAGTAAAATGTGTGCGGTCTTTTTCGTCGGGAATTAATTTGTATTGATAGTTATCGACATCAATAAACACCTCGTTTGGGATCGCGCCTGTTTCAGTCGGACGAACGCGCACATCAATGTCGTAATCTTCATATTGAACGACGGTCATGTCATCGTTTTCCACTTCAAATGTGAAAGGTGCGGGTCGCTCGAATGTTTCGTTATTTTTAATTAATCGCTCTGTACCTGATTTGATTAAATTTGGCGCAGCAAAGAGCAGAATCAAAAGAAGCATCAATGGCGGGAGTGCATATTTGAGGTATTTTCGATTTTGATTCAGGTTAATGGCAGATTTGAAGGGAACGGGTTTGAGGTCGCCAATTTTTTGGTCGATACTCGCATTAATCAAAGCTGCATTTGTAGAATCGCCGGATTGCTTTTTAAGTTGGAGAATGTTGAGGAGTTTATCTTTGACCTCTGTAAAATGGTCACCGATGATGTCTGCTGCGCGTTCGTGTGAGATAACTTTGCCCAAACGAAGATACCGCGACAGCGGCAATAGCACCCAACCAAGTAGGGCAATGCCACTAATTCCTAAAAACGAATACCACAAAACCTTGCGTGTACCCGTCGGAAAATACATAAAATACTCTGCCACCGTAATTGCGATGAATAACGCAAGCACCAGCGCAATACTATATAAAACGCCTCTAATCAGTTGATTGACGTAATATTTACGAATGAATTGGTCCAACTTCTTGATGAGAAGTTGGTAATTGTTGGTTTCCAATGCCATGACCCCAGAATTTTAACGATAGTTTAGCTCATAAAAATAACACTTTTTTTCGTTAAATGGATTGATTTTAGCGCAGTTTTAACATTTGATAAAAATGTAATTATGTGGAAGTTATACGGTTTTTGAGGGTTTGATGTTTCGTTTTTGAGTGGTTTTATCGTTTGGTTAACCTTCTTGTGGTAGAAATAAAAAGAAAAAGCAGCATTAAACCGCCCAACATATAGAAAAGTTTATGATTGTTTTGACTAACGTGTTTAGTTGGCGGATTTCCCGTATGAATAAAAGCCGCCCAATGATAAGGGTGACTAAGCGCATTTTGCTCCTGTCGCAAGGAACGTTTGGCTTGTTGAAGGGCTTCGTCTGCGGGTATTTTTTGATGGAGCAATTGATAATAATTATTCATTAGTTTTTCTGTGGAATCGTCGTTGACTTTCCAAAGGCTCATCACAACACTCGGCACACCACGATAAACAAAACTCCAGCCCAAACTCAATACACCTTCGCCCTTATTCAACTCGCCTGCCCCTGTCTCGCAGGCACTCAACACAACATGTTGCGCCTTGAACGAGCAAGCTTGAATATCGTTTTGACTGAGTTCATCGCCTCCATAAAGATGAATTTTGCCTTTGCCTTTTGCGCCTTGCTTGGCGTGTGCCGCTATATGAATCAAATCGGCATTGGGAATTTCATTGACGACCTCACTGTGGGTAGGTTTTGCTCCAGTTAATGTAGTTAGTTTGAAGCCTTTTAATTGTTTTGCAATCTGAGTATTTTCAAGCGTAGCAAATGTATCTTTTACGCCAAATTCAGGGGCAATAATCAGCGCGGTTTGAATGGAATTTGTATAGGATGAATTACTGTAATTGCTGCATGAATAAAGGTAGTTGAATGTATAATCGTCAATGAGATAGGAAATGTCAAATACGTTATTTGTAGAATTTGTTGGTAGGGCTTCAAAGGGAATGAAATTGAGTTTGCCGTCGGGAAGTATGATGAGTTTTTTAACATTTTCTTTTAAATGGGTATGTATTGGTTGGAAGGCTGTTTGGTATATGGCATAGCCCGGTTTGACGATATCGGGTAGATTACTGTCTTTGATGGCAGTATGGAATTTTTGAATTTGCTCATGAAAATCGTCATTTACTTGAACAACATCTGTATAAATGTTCTTTTTTGTCAAGATAAAAATGTACAATTTATCATTTGATGCCCAGTGGTATTCGACAAGTGCGCTGTTTTGGTTGAGTATGCGGTTTTGGACATCTGAAGGGGTAATTGTTTTGGGTTGGTATTTTCGCTGGGCATATTCGGGATATTTTTCTTCCAAAGTTTTTTCAAATTGGTCAAATTTCTGATTTAATGAGTCGATAGTGTTTTTTAGTTGTTCTTTACCTCCGACAGCATTGCGATATTCATAATCAGTTCGTCGAATTTGCGCTAATAAATCATCGTAACTTTCTTGTTCTTCATCATTCAACAAACTCAAAGCTGCTTGCTGCAAATGGCTTTGCCAAAGTAATACAGCACGAGCTTTTTCGGCGTACTCAAAAGCTTTTGCTTTGTCTTCTTTTTTCAGTGCGACTTCTATTGCATTGGTGTATATGTCATGTGTCCGTGCTATCCATGTGAGTTTAGATTCGTTGGTTGTGAGGTCTTTGTAGAATTCGTTTATCCACTCATCCAATACTTGATAGGTTTTGTAAGCGAGGTCGGTGTTCCCGTTTTTCATGGTCGTTTGTGCCTTGAGGTCAAGAATACGAAGGAGGTTGGCTTTTTTGTAAATATAGTGATTGCCTGCTACGGTTGGATTGGTGTTAATATCTTGATTTCGGAAATTATCGGTGAGGTTGATGAGGGCGAGTTGGTAGTGTTTTAAGGCTTCGTCTGTGTTGGAAAGAGCTTCATAGTTTTCGGCGAGATTTTCGTAATTGGCGGCGTAAGTGTATTGATAAATCTCATTTTTGTGATACTCTTTTTTGAGTTTTAAGGATTCGTTGAGTAGTTGAATAGCTTCATTGTATTGACCTTGTGCGTATTTTACCGTAGCAATATTATTGATGGTTTTTGCAAGGGATAGAGGGCGTTTTTTCTGCAAAAAAATTGCTTTTGCTTGATTGTATGACCGGATGGCGGCTTCGTGTTGTTTGAGTTCTTCGTGTGTATTTCCTTTGTTGAGATATGCGATGGCAATGCCTTCCATATCATTTTCACGTTCAAATAATTCAATGGCTTTTTCAGCATGTTTTAAAGCCTTAACTAAATTTGTAGTATCCTCCGTTTTTGTCAGCGCGATACATAAGGCATTATTTGCTTCGGCTAATTCGTAATCGTTTTGTGCAAGTCTTTCGGAATTTTCTAAAGCCTCGATAGCATTTTCAAACTCTCCCAGTTCTATATAGGATTCACCGAGAAGCCTATAATTAGCTGTTCTTTTTAGTTTGTCGTTCAACTGAAAACCTTGTAAAATGGCTTTAATTGTTCCTTCATAATGAGCCACCTCTTTGTAAGCGTAAGCAATATTGCGATAGGATTTCCAACGCAAGTCATCCTTGTATTGCTCCCGTATCTTTAACGCTTTTTGGTGGTATTCGATAGCTGACCAATCTCTTGCTTCGTGATAATAGTAAGTACCGATGCAATGGTAGCAACATGCGATAAATCGCTCATTTTTTATTGTATGAAGCGTATCTATTATGTTCTTGGCGGAAATATCATTACAGATACATGTGGTAAGGTTGTCTTCATATTTGAAGTCTATGAATGATTGAGCATTTAAATGGCAAGGAAACAAACATACAGTTAGGAATAATAAATAGCGCATGGTGGTAAATGTTTCTTCCTAAAAATACACATTTTCCTATTATTTAGAAAATAAATTATAATATAATCTTACATGGTCAAAGAGAAGTGTCATGATTCGTGACTCGTATTATAATTATCAAATAAACGAATCACGAATCAACCAGTCACGAGTTACTTTGGAATTCCCGAAAATTTACCATTATTATGCTCCCAAATTCCTTTGTCTTCACCATTTACGTCTCCATTTAAATTAAAATCCCCGTTTAGATATAAAAGGAATTTGCCATTATCATCCTGCCAAATTATTTTGTCGCCACCATTGATGTCTCCACCTTCGATGTCATTTTGCTTACTATCTCCGGTGAGCATTGCCCATATACCGGGTTGGACTTGTATTTGCCCTGTGGTGGCGGGAGTTTTATATCCATCCTGAGCAGTAAAATCCCAAGTGATAATATTCCGATTGACAGGGATTTTTTGAGGTGACATCGTCCATAAATGATTGCGATGTTCGATGACTATATAAACGGAATCGGGTGCAGTATGAATGTCGTTCAAAAGTGGTTTCAGCAATTGAATATTCCCGTTCTCCAATAACCATGCGGCGGTACGACTCAACTCTGTATCTGCATTTTTTTCAGCCCGCAAAGAAATTAATATCCAATCAACGACTTCATCAGGATAGTTGGCAAAAACACTTGGAACAGACTCATTTCCCTCATAATAAGGCGGAATATTACTGTAGGGTTGAACAGCTAATTCGTGATTTAGCGTAGAGTCTTCTTGAATTTGCCCCGGCAATAGCGACCTCATATTCAAGTCATTACGCATTTCTTGAGCTATTGTATCGTACGTCCCTTCCAGATAAACACGTAAATCAGCATAGACTTCATTCAGGTTGATATCAAGACTTTTACCTGTTTGGGTTAGGTTGGTTGTTGCAGGACAATCTCTCAGGCAATTCGTCTCAAAGTCTTGCCATATTTGCTCGTAAGTTCGATTGTTGTTTTTGGCTATTTCCACAGCCAATTCTCGCGTTACATAGAAGGCGGAAACGGATGAGCCGCTACTGCTTATTTTCTCTCCTGTATGAGCATAGCCACTCATATCTTCTCCGTAAGCAGACATGACAACGGCTTCATTGCCATAATTTGAAAAACCGGACAATTCATCCTGCGGACCAATAGAAGCTACCGAAATGACATTATTATAATGCACCAATGAGTCATTTCCATTATATCCTTCCTTATAAAATGCTTTGGCATAATAGGCAGGATATTGGGGAATGCTGTCAATATCTGTCCCGTCATTTCCGGCAGCCGTGACCAAGAGGCAACCCTTTTCTTTCGATAAGGCAATGGCATTTTCCAATATATCAGAAGCAGCTCCCATATATCCCGCACTGACGTGAATAATATCTGCATGATGGTCGATAGCATGATACAAAGCACATACAAAGTTGAACAATGTTCCTTCTCCTTCTTTGTCAAATACTTTTAGCGGCACGACTTTCAAGTTGATATTATCACCCAAACCTTCTGAGATGGAACGAAAACCATAAGTGCCGTGCCCCAGCGAATCCGTAACATTATTGCCGATGGTAGCCAGTGAATCGGTATAATCAAACCCTGAACTTATTGGCATATCGTAACAGTCATCTACCGGAGCATGACTTAAAAGATAAGATGAAGCATCCCAATTGGATATATCTGCACCGGAATCTAACAAAAAGACCAATACAGAGTCAGGATAATTACCCGAATAATCCCCTCCCCAAGTCCATCCTTCTCCCGACACCATAGGACCGATATTGAAAATATTGTTGAGTCCGCCATCCAATCTCGCTCGTCTGCTACCTATACTTTCTCTTTCGGTATTGACCGCTAACAGTACTTCTAAGGCTGCGGTATCGCTTGGAAATTGCCATAAATGTAACTCACGGTTGCAATCACAGCTTTTAGTTACATAACCGAAATTGGGATTTAAATAAGTATTTTCATAATAAATGCGTTCGGCTTCATTGTCAAATTCCACCATAATCTGGTTGTATTCTACAGGTTGACCATAGGAATCATACCCCGGTACAATGACATATATGGTTTCGGAGATAATCTCCAAATCAGGTACACGTGAAGGGTCGGTCATGTGTATGCTGTATTTGCCGACATCTGAGAGTTGCAGGGTATTAATTGTATAGGTGGAATCGGTAACGCCAGTTAATTCGTTGTAGTTTTTCTGCCATTGATAGCTGACATTTTGATTATTATTGCCGGGTAATGGTTCTGATAAAGTTAGTGTGAGGGTATCGCCGAAATTTTGGGTGTAGCCTTGACGTTCGCCGTGATATTGAGGAGAATATTGAAATGCTTCAATGTTATGATTGGAATAATAAAACGCTTCTATTTCGTCATAAGAAAATTTATTTTTCTGAAGGTGTAAGGTTTCTAAAGTGGGTGGAAAATCAGGGATATTGCCCGTAAGTTGATTGCCGGATAATCGCAAATCTACCAGATGATTTAGGTGTATCATTTCAGATGGAATGTTTCCGGTAAGTTTATTTTCGTGTAAATATATTAAGCGTAAATTGGTCAAATTCGCCATCTCAGGCGGGATATTGTCGGTGAGTCGATTGTCAAATAATTTTAAGAACCATAGATTATCTAAATTTCCGATTTCGGGTGGAATACTACCTGTGAGTTGATTGCTCCATAAATTTAGAGTTCCCAAATTTTCTACGTTCCCGATTTCGGGCGGTATCTCTCCGCTTAGTTTATTATACCCCACATCTAAAGTTTGTAGGTTAGATAAGTTTCCGATTTCAGGTGGAATACTACCTGTAAGTTGATTGCCTCCCAAAAGTATAGATGTGAGGTTGGTTAAATTTCCGATTTCAGCCGGAATGTTGCCGATAAGTTGATTGTTTAGTAGATATAACGTTTCCAAACTTCCTAAATTTCCGATTTCAGATGGAATATTGCCTGACAAATTATTCCCCAACTTATCATAATCCCCTGTACAATTATTATCATCACCATCCATATCAATACAAATCACACATCCATTTGAATTGAGACTGATGCCATACCAGGTATCCATCGGAAGGCTTAGGTTCCAAGGATTTGCCCAATTAGCCCCATCGGTAGATTCATACAAAGCTACAAGAGCGAGGGAGTCACTTTGGCGGCAGGGTGTACAACCTTCACCTGTGTTGCAAAAGTCTTCCCAAGTCACTAAAAATTCGTTATGGTCGGAAATATGAGCATTGGTCAGAGACAAGTTGCAAAGACTCAAAAGGCTATCATCATAACACCCATTGAGTTGATTATGAGATACATATAAATCCACCAAATGCTCTAAGTTTGTAATTTCAGTTGGAATAGTTCCTGTAAATTGATTGTCGTGCAGGTATAGAATACGCAAGTTGCCTAAATTGCCAATTGCAGGTGGAATAGTTCCCGTAAGTTGATTGCCATGTAATTTTAAAGACCAAAGGCTGCTTAAATTGCCAATTTCAGGCGGAATATCTCCAGTCAATTGATTGCCCCATAAATGCAAAGTTGACAGGCTCTCCATGCCACCGATTTGAGGCGGAATAGTACCGCTTAATTGATTATAACCTACATCTATGGTTTGTGCGTTATCCAAATGCTCAAATTCAGGCGGAATACTACCGGTAAGTTGGTTGCCCCCTAAAAGCAACGATTGTAGATCATTTAAATTTCCCATTTCAGGTGGGATGCTGCCGATGAGTTGATTGTTGAGTAAATACAATCTTCTTAAACTACTCAAATTCCCGATTTCAGGTGGAATATTGCCCGACAAATTATTGCCGAACTTATCATAATCGCCTGTACAATCATTATCATCACCGTCCATATCAATACAGATTATACGACCATTCGAATCAAGGTTGACACCATACCAAGTATCCATTGGTTGTGCCAGATTCCAAGTGTTCGTCCAATTGGGACCATTGGTGGCATTGTATAGTGCTACAAGGGCAAGGGAGTCTTCATAGCGGTTTTGGGCAAGGCAAAGGATAGGACATAGGATTAGGCAAGTTATGAACTGTAATGTGGTCATCTTTTTCATAGGTCTATATTTTACTAAATGTCAATGAATCCGAGTGTTTTTTGAATTAGAAAATGCACCGGATGGAGATCAGCCCATCCGGTTGCATTTTCGTAGCATGTGAAAGAAACACGCTGTAGTGATAACCACATCACGTTTCTTTCTGACTTGGTGTTTTTTGTTGTCAAACTATTTTGGAGAACATTTGATTGGGCGTGTATTAATCGCAGTGTTTGCGGTGGCATTCTGTAAGGGCGTATGTGTAGACAGAAGAACAAGCAAAGAATGCAAGTCCTGCACCTACTCCTCCACTCCCTGCACTGATAGCTGCCACACATGCGGTATAGACTGATGTAGCGGCTACCGTACAAAGCGTATATCGCCAACTACAATCTCTCATGGTAATCACATGGTTACTTTCAACTTCTGCTAAGTTCAAAAGTACCTCCCCAATAGTATAATTTACTTCCATCCCCTCTTCAACAGCTAATATATCTCCATATTTTGCTGTCAGTTTTTCAGTGACCAGAGACAATTCTTGCTGAATTTCTAAGAAACTTGCATCACTAAAAATTTCATTTAATCTTTCACCTCCGTCTTCCACATAGATACTATGTAATTCGCTCATCACAATATCATTTCTATCTAATACCTCGAATACCTGATTTAATAAATCATGCTGTAATCTGTCGAATTCGTGATAATCTGCATCGCTTATCATTTCATTGACTCGTTGCTCCATTAAATCTGACTCTGAGAGCGAAACAGGTGCTTCAATAATTTCCTGCTCACAAGAAGTCAAAAAGACTGAAACGGCGAGTATCGCCAAGAGGCTAAAAAGCCCGAATTTAATTTTTAAGTTTTTCATAATCAATGTTTTAAAAACTATTTAATAATAATTGTTATGCTTTTTCAGGAATTATATTGTTGAACCTCGTTCAAACAACACATTTAGGATGATTTCAAATTAATCCCAGCATTTCCAAGCACAATATCCGGCATAACCGCCTGCCCATAAAGCACATCCTGCTGTAGTAACGCAGCAAGGATTCCATGGACTAACAAAGCCCAAGCAACAGGTAACAGCACCCTGACAAAGTCCGATACTTCCAAGAGTATTAGGTCCTGCACACTTTAAGAAACACCCCACATCTACGCCTCTATATGCGATTTCTCCGATTTCAAATTCTTGTATTTCAAGTACATTCCCCTTTTCATAGACAGTTCTCTGCACACTTAAATTCTCAACTGTTTTGAATTCTATCGTACCGGTATATCCTTCCTCTGCCGTAGCTAAACCGGATAAGCCAACATCATTTAGAAAAGAATGAAATTCGCCTTTTTCCTCATTATAAGCAGAGACCAGCATAGATACTGCTTCTTCACCGCCATTGTCAATAGGAATGATGATGAATGGAAGTGTTTCTTCGCTATCATAGCTAATCATGGTTGCCATATCCCATAATAATTCACCTGCTTCTTCATTATAATGTTGGAGGTCTTCGGATGCTTTGAGCGCGAGAATAATAGGATCGTCTTGTGCGAGTTCTGTTGTGGTAGATTCGAAATTGAAATTGGGCAGATCCGTTTCTGTTTGAGTAACTGCCTCCTGCTCACAAGAAGTCAAAAAGACCGAAACGGCAAGTATCGCCAGAAGGCTAAAAAGCCCCAGTTTAATTTTTAAATATTTCATAATCAATGTTTTAAAAATGTTTAATAAAAATTGTAAAAAAATATAATAGCAGAATACATTCGTAATGTCATAGCTTGCTTGTAGCTACTAAGTAGATAAAAGGGTGTGCTTAGTTGTACATTGAAGCGATTACATCTACACTGTATACTCCTATTTTAAGTGAGTGCCTTAACAGTATTTTAGCCGACAATAATATTGGCAAATACTTACGAAAGGTCCCGAACCTGTGCAAGCTGCGATACAGATATAATATCGCCAACTACACCAACGCATCTCCAATTCGGTATTCATTGCAATCTGCAGAGCTTCATACTGTGCGTCAATATCTGCTGTATTTGACTCGGTGCAGGATGCACATGTTTGTATCAAAGCAGCATAATCGTTCCTGATTTGTGCTGCGAGTTGTTGAACTTCCTCGTTTTGTGTTTCAAATTCAGTCGCATCAACACCCAGCATTTCATACATCGCTTCATAATCGCCGGATATATGCAATGCTTTCATGGCGTCAATATCAACCTCATTTTCTCTGATTTTTTCGATAAATATCGTTTGTTGTTGTGTGGTCAATTCTACAAAACGAGCAACATTTTCATCTTGCTCAAATGCTGATACCAGTTGTTCCTGATTGAGCAGTGTGGTCGTTTGGTCGGTTATGACTTCTTGCTCACAAGAGGTCAAAAAGACCGAAACGGTGAATACCATGAAAAGGCTAAAAAGTCCGAGTTTAAATTTTAAAGTTTTCATAATCAATTGTTTGAATAAAAAAATAGAATAAAAATTAATGCGCTTTAACAGTAAGATTTACAGGAAATTTTCCATAGTGTACTTCCTTGAACGCCAGAGTTACAAAATCTATGTACTGCCCATTTTTCTGCAAATCGTCCTAAACCGGCGTGACAACTACACCCCTGGTAACGAGACTCAATTATATAGTCATACCACCAGCCTCCGCAACTTCTGGATTCCATAGGTTCACTCACAGCAAGTGTTCTCAACTCTTCATAATCCAACCCTTCAATCCATTCAAATACTTCCTCATCAGACATGTTTTCCGGGGCTTCCAGGTAAAAAATCTCCTCTGATTTATCGTAATCTATCAGAACTTCGTCTAAATCGTGTTTCTGTTCGCAAGAGGTCAAAAAAATGGAAACTGCCAGTACAGTTAAGAGGCTTAAAAAGCCTAATTTGTTTTTTAATACTTTCATAATCAATGTTTTAAAAATACTTAAAATGTATTGAAGTATTTAATGTGATGGTTTCTCGATTTTTCTTTTTTTAGCAAAAATCCGGTCCTGCTACCGTTTTGTATATCCATCTGTTATTGCACCATCTTCTGAATACAAAATACCGTCTGGAGTAAGGGTAATATTGAAAAGTTTTGCAATATGAATAAAGGTACAACCAGCCGGTGGAACACCATCTATCTTCTATTTCTTGAGTTGGCACTATTGTACCCAAAGCCAGAAGGTCTTCATGCGAAACACCTTCAAAGAAAGCATTCAATTCTTCTTCCGACATATTATCGAATTGCTCAGGTAAAGTGAATAGAACACCATCGTCAGATACATTGAGTTCATTGACGTCCTCAATAACATCAGGTAGAATCTCTTGCTCCTGCTCGCAAGAAGTCAAAAAGACCGAAACGGCGAGTATCGCCAAGAGGCTAAAAAAGCTAAGTTTAATTTTTAATGTTTTCATAATCAATGTTTTAAAATATTTAATAAAGTAATCATTGTTTTTATCGCCCAATTGCGATATGATTTCGAGGAAGTTATGTCGGCAAGACCTGAACAGGTTGGTAGTTTCATTGGTATATGTTTGTGAAAAGACGTTGTGTTAATGGATTGTGAGTTTTTTTTCAAAAAAAATAAATAGAGGCACAACTATATAGATAGGTTTTCCTACTTTAAAGTATTGATAAAAAAGAGTTTAGCGCAATTAAGCCCGAATAATTTTTATTGATTTATTTTTCTAAAAAAACATTTAAAATAATATTTGTAAAATAAAAATTCATGCTGCCGCTAACATTTTTAATGTTTGACGGCATATATAAATGATAACCAACTCACGCGGCGTATGACATATGAAAATATGCTCAGATTTTTACAATCTGAAAGACCCGACGACGCCGAAAAAGCACTACAGCAAATCAAAATATCTATCAATGCAGGAGACAAAATTACCGATGAGTTATTGATTTTAATGCTAAAATCAAAAACAGAACATGCGGATAACCTTGTATTAAAGTACATCATCGACAAAAAGCAAAACAATGTCGTCTCAAAACTACGTGTACCTACACATATAAAGGAAAACGACCTGTTTAATCATGCTTTGTATGAATTGTGGAAATACAATAAAAATCATGATTTTGACACCTCGAAAAAGGACGCCATAGAACGCTTTTTATACATCGTATGCAAAAGGTATATCATTAGAAATTCGGGTAAGGGCGATAATGAACTTGAAGACTTTCAGGGACTTACAGACTATGTTTTATTTTCAATGACCCAAAAAGAAAGGTCGCTGTTACTTGAAATATTTGATCAACTTGGGACAGGCTGTAAAGAAATTCTCAAGCTGCGATACTTTGAAGAATTGAAGTATAAAGAAATCTCCGAAAAAGCGGATTACACCGAAAAAAGTGCACGAGTCAAGGCATCGAATTGTATTACCAAACTCAAAAATTGGATAAAAGACACCCCTCAACTTGGCGTGTACATTAAAAATCTACTAACTACTAATAATGAAATTTGATATCCAATACATTGATAAATATCTCGATGGTGAACTCTCCGAACAGGAAGTCAAAACTTTTGAAGCGGAGATGCAATCGAACAAAGACTTTGCCCATGAAGTCAAGCTACAGCAAACTGCCCGCGAGACGGTGGAGTATGCCAATTTCATGGATAAAGTCGAAACGATAAGAAACGAAAAATCACCATCGGAACAGTCGAAGAAGTCTTCGACCGGTATCATTCGTCGATTGCTCCCTATTGTCGGACTTGCAGCGGCGGCGTTGATTGCTTTATTGGTTTGGCAACCGTGGCAAGGGAGTTTGGTAGATAATTATTATGAGCCTTATACGCTTAATGTCACTCAAAGAGGCACCGGAGAGCAAAGCTTATTACAAGCAGAAAAAGCCTATAATTCAGGTGATTATACAGCAGCACTTCCCATTTTCGAGAAATACCCGGACAAGGTAGAAGTACAATTAGCAAAAGGCAACGCAGAATATAATCTCGGCAAATTGGACGCCGCTGCCACTACTTTCGAGCAAATCATTTCTACTAATAAATACCCTTATCATGAACCTATCGCCAATTGGTACTTAGCCCTCACCTACCTCAAGCAAGACGAACCCGAAAAGGCGAAAACAGTCTTAGCAAAAATTAAGAACGGAGATTATTATGACAGGGCGCAACGACTCTTCAAAAAGATAAAATAAAAACATGGGGCTTTATTTCACGATAAATTTCCCACTAAACATTTCTCCTTTATAAAATAACTCATAAAAATATGTGCCGCTATTTAAGTGACTAACGAGGAGTCGATTGTTTTGTAGGAGTTGATCGCCGATGTATTTACCTTGCACATTGTGTAACCTGACGATAGCGGGAGAAGGATTTTCAAGGTCAAAATTAATCACGTCATTAGCCGGGTTTGGGAAGATGTTGAGTTGTGTATTCTGCGGAGATGTAATACTTACGATTTGCTCGGAATAGTGGTAAATACGCTTTCTATCAAAAATCCATTCTTCGGTATTTTCGTTCCATTCATAGCGTATGTTATTGTTTTTCTTGTGGTGGTGTGTAGGAGGCGTCGGGAAAATGAGGTCTTCAATTAGATAATCGTAGTCATAAGAATAATCGTCGCGGATATTATTTATCCACGCTTGAGTATTAACATCCCATAAAATACGGATTTCCTGTATTAAGTTGGAGTAGGTATCGTATGTGTAGTTTGTTTGGTTTTCATTCAGCCATTGCGCGGTATCCTCATCCCATTTGTATATCCATCTTTGTGTTTGATTCGACTGATTATCATAGGTGAATGTGCGCCTATTTGAATTTATCCATATCTCTGTATCATTGTTCCAGTAAGACGTATTATAATCGAGTAAATTACCTACCACATCGTAATTATAATCATATTTCCACAGATTCGTCCACTGGGCAGTCGTTGAGTTCCACTCGTCAACTTCTGTTGTTTTCGTAGTTGGCGTATAAGTATCGGTAAATCGCCAATAATTGACCCAAGCAGCGGTATTTTCATCCCACGCTTGAAGGATGGATAATATGGGGTCGCCATCGCTATTATAGCTCATACTTTGCTTGGAATTAGGCAACCACTGTGCACTCATATTGTGCCAAGCATATTGAATTTCTTGTTCCAATAAGTCCGCAGAATCGTAAGCGAATTCGGTTTTGCTATTGGGATGCCATTCTTCAAGGGCATTATCCCAATCGTACGTGATATGAAGCGTGTATTGATTGTTGGCGTTATAAGCTATTTCTGATTTGCCTTGGTTCCGCCATTCTCCTGTGTTGTGCCAAAATCTTCTGATACTGGAAATTAGATTTCCGATATTGTCATAGGTGTGTTCGCTGTGAGTATAATTTACCCATTGTTGGGTATCGTTATCTCTGGAAAATTGCCAATGTGTTGTCCAATTTTCGTCGGCATCGTAGATGTATTCTTCTTTACTTCCAAGATTCCATTCTTGAGTATTGGTGTCGTATGATTCGATAATCAGCGAATCTAATTTTTGTTTATCATTTTGAGAGAATAACAGCGTAGGAAGTAACATGGGGATAAAAAATAATATTATTGTTCTCATTTGAGTGCGTGTTGATGTGATTATGAATAATGACAAATATTATTTTACAATAATACGAAATAAAAGCCCCATTCGCAAGAAAAGCCCACTCTGATGAGTAGGCTTTTCTTGAAAATATTTCTAAAAGTAGCACCGTTATTTTACGATAAATTTCCCTCCAAACACTTCTCCTTCATAGAGTAATTCATAAAAATACACGCCGCTATCTAATTGACCAACAGACATTTGATTATTCTGAAGAGCTTGTGTCCTG
>JAHDEO010000018.1 GCA_020628725.1 Saprospiraceae bacterium | reverse complement strand
CATACGACTCCGTGGAACTATACAGGAACGGAGGGCGCAGGCTGGACAGATGCCGATTATACGGGTAATGAGACGGATTGGGTATTAGTCTCATTTCGTACTGATATTCAAAAGAATACAGAAACCGGGATGACCGCAGGTTTGCTGATGAATGATGGTAGTGTTACATTCCCTGACCGTTGCGCTTTACTCTCGCCAACGGCGGATTCATTATACATTGTCATTGAACATCGAAATCATATTGGTATCATGACACCCACCGCCATTCCAATAATCAATAATGAATTATCATACGATTTCCGTGCCTCAGACAGCTACCGCGACCAAACGAGTTTTGGACAAAAGCAACTCCCAACAGGTGAATGGGTAATGTTTGCAGGAGATGCTAATCAATCCGATTTTCCGAGCTACGACATACAAGGAACAGATAAGACAATTTGGTTTGAGAATAATGGGGTTTTTGATTATTACTTCTCGCCTGACTTTAATTTAGATGGAGATATAAACGGACAAGATAAGTCATTATGGTTTGAGAATAACGGTGTTTCATCAAGAGTACCCAAGTAAGGATGCATAAACGTTTAATAATGAAAGTTTTGAGCAAAAAAAAATTATTACAAATCTATATTCAAAAATATTATTAAATTTTATATTTTCCCGACATGGGTACAAAACATCCAAGTAAATCAGAAATGCTATACTCTGCCATTCATCAAATGAGACAGAGCGAGAAGCGATTATTTAGACTGGAAATTAATAAACTCAAAAAAGGCAGTGACTACTCAAAGGTATTTGACTATATGTCAAATACAAAATTTTATGATGAGCAGCGATTTAAAAAATATATTAAAAGGAATGAAATAAACAGTGCAAATACAACTGTCAGTTATCTTTTTGATAAATTAATTTCTTTTCTCACCACACATCGTCCGCCTTCTGTACGTCATCTTAAAGCAAGGTATGAGATTGAAAAAATAGCTGCTGAGTCAGAAACTATGTATCAATTAGGTTTTGTTCGGCAAGCACATAGAGCACGAAAAAAAGCCTTTGAATTAGCTCTGAAACACGAACAACAAGATATGGCAGCTTATAATTTACTTTTTTTATTTTTCACTGAATACCAAAATACTGAAATTAAAAACATTGTATTAAACAAAGAGACTGCCGAAGTTGATTTGCGAGAATTGATAAAGTTATGGGGTGTCAAGATGGAATTGCAGCTAATAGGCATAAAACAAGTTACGTTGGCAAATGACATCAATACCACGGAAGAAAACTGGAAGCCTATAATTGAAAATCCAATACTTAACTTGGATTTATCCGAGCAAAAATTCTCTATCAAAGCTTTAATTTTATCCATTAAATACTCCTATCATGCATGGAAACTTGAACCTGAAAAGGCAATACAATACTTCGAAGAGTTGGTAGAAACATATAACGAAAGTGAAGCCGGATTTGTCAATTTTTTTGAAAATCTCATAGTGTTTTATACTAATTTTTTTGAATTTCTATATCAAATGAAATATTCAGAGTTAGATTATTATATACTTAGACTAGAACAAGAATTCGACAAGTTTAAAAAGTTGGCAACCAATGTATCTTCCGAGAAAATGGACAGCGTATCCCTTTACCTTAGATTAACTCTTTCGCTTGGTCGGCTATTTTCTCTTTTACTTCAAGAGTCATTTACCTCTAAAGAGGTGAATGAATGGAGTTGGGAAAATACAATTGGAAATACTAAGGATTTGTGGGTAAATCCGGTATTGGTTTCCGCTTACATGTACTTAATAATGAAATCGTATGAAAGATTTGAACAATGCAAAAACATGTTGCAGGAAAATCTATGGTTACATTCTACAAGTTATCTGGAACAAGAACTTGAAATACTCTCTTTGATAGCCATTTATGAAACTAATTCAGCGATGTATTTTCAAAATCAACTAAGAAATACTATTCGCAGAAACAAGTATAAAAACAAGAAATCCCGGACGGTTGCTTACATGCTTCGTTTACTTGATAAATTGAGAAAAACAGAATCCCCAAAAACTATTTTGGAAACAGCACTTCCGGAAATCACTACAATCGAATCTACTAGATACGCATTTCTTCATTTTTCCACATGGATTAAGTGGCGACTTAGAGAATGATACTACCGCATATTGTCGGACTATTTTTGGTATATTCTACTCGTATTGATTCAAAACCTAAGAGCTGGTATAATATTTTATTATCATCTTGAAATATAAATGCAAAAGATTGATATAGAGTAATTTTGGTATTCTGTAAATGTGTAAAGCGTTTTATTTGAAGGGTGATAAATTAGGGAAAAGATAAAATACTTATTTTTTTTACCCTTTTGAAAGATAAAAAGTGCAATTCTACGTAAGGATACTTTGAATCAATTTCAATGCTTTTCTCGTCTTTATAAGTACCTTGTAACAAAGAATAATCTTTCCCATTAATTTGATTTGATAATAGACTTTATTCTGAAATAAAGTCTAATGTAGTACCCTTTTTATCGTGGACGCATTTCAATTCATTTCTCATTCACAAACATCCACTCAATGAAGTTTTAGTGCTAATAGCTGCTTTGAGTCACGCGCACCGAATCCACAGCCTTTATTTTTCTGAAGATAGCGAATTGGCAATGTACAATTCGACAATCGCTGCTCATTCTATTTTTCGATAGAATGAATTTCTTTGCACACTTTTTTATAAAACTGAAAATTGTTAAACCAATAATGATGTTCATAAATAAGAATGAGTTATGCGTTTTCCACCTCCAGCCCTGCTCCAAAGGGGGAGATTATCGCGAGTATATGTCCCCCTTTGGAGCAGGGGTGATTGGTTCTGAATTTCAGATAAATATTATTTTATCTCAAGCCCCAACGGGGCAAAATCTACTAACTTGGGGTGTAAGCCCCAAGATAAAAACAAGGAGCTTTATCAGCCCTGAAAGGGCGAAATTCCACGCTATACCGCCCTTTCAGGGCTAAGGAAGTAGGTTTATTTCGAGCAATGGGCTTACACCCATTGTTATAATATGTCGTCCCGTTGGGACTCGTGACAAAATTATATTTTGAGGAAAATGATTTTTCATTCAGAACCAATCACCCCTGCCCTTTGGAGAGGGCTGGGGGTGGACTCGCGTTAGATTTTTTTTATTTATGAACAACATTAACGAGAGGAAATATTCAACCACCTCTCTCTTATTTCAAAAACATATGGAAAATAAAACAACATTTATTGTAATTGCCTTAATGACTTTGGCTTCAGTCCTTATGGGACAAGACCGACCAAATATCGTTTTCATCTTTGCGGATGACTTTGGTCGTAGTGATATTAGTAGTTATCACCTGCAAACCAGAGGCGTTCCGGGAGGAGCCCCTACGCCCAATATTGAGGCACTTATTGATGAGGGGATGTGGTTTACCGATGCACACTCGCCTGCTGCTGTGTGCGCGCCTTCGAGATATGCCGTAATGACCGGAAATTATAATATTCGTTCTTCAAGACCCGGTGGTATCTGGGGACATTTTGATGATAATACTATGACCGATTCAGATATTACTATCGGACAGGCAGTAAAGCGTGAAGGTTATCATACAGGATTTATCGGTAAATGGCATTTTGGAGGAGATTATTATGAGTTAAATTCCAATAATATTTACAGAGGAAAGGAGATAAACGCGCTTGGGCAAGTTGACTTCAATACTTGGGTCAGCAATAATCCGAACGATTTGGGTTTCGATTATGATTTTACCCTCCCTCATGGCATACAGGGACCAAGCTATTTGGCATACGAAAACGGTCAATGGTATCCATTAGGAGCTAATTCGGATATTATCCATCTTGATGAAACCAACATTGACCCTCTTCAACTGAGTGCTAAGGGCGAAGGACCCGGTGACTCAAATTGGAACGCCTATGATATGAATGAAATTTTGGCTAATAAAGCCGTCAATTTCATCAATAATGCCTCCCAACAACCCGAACCATTCTTCCTATACTATTCTGCTACTTCGGTTCACATTCCTCACACCGCGCCGGACTTTATCGAAGGCGAAGCGTATGCAGGAACAACACCGGATCCGCTTACAGATATGATTAGAGTATTTGATTGGGAAGTCAAAAAAATCGTAGATGCCTTGAAAGCAAATGGTGAATACGAAAATACCGTGATTGTATTTACTTCTGATAATGGCGGCTTAAATTATGCAAAAGATGTAGGACATTATTCAAGCGGAAACCTTCGCGGAGACAAGAGAGATCCTTATGAGGGAGGACACAGAATACCTTTGATAGTGACTTGGCCCTGTGTAGTCCCGGCAGGCTCTACTTCCGATCACATGGTTACCGGAACTGACTTTGTAGCTACTTTTGCCGGGATAGCAGGTGGTGCTATTACGTCTAATGAAGCCAAAGATTCACATAATTTTCTCCAACTTCTCTTAGGAGATAATAGCTACGAACCACGCAACGAAATAATTAACCAAGGAGCAAGCGGACCGAGAACGGCAACCATCAGAGATGGCGATTGGAAGCTCATTTTTGAATGTAACGCTGACCTTGATGCCGATTTTAATCCCACGTATCTTTTTGATTTGAGTACAAATCTCTCTGAAAACGACTCAGGCAACTACATCAACGATCCGGCATATACGACTCGAAAAGACGATATGATGAATCGTTTTATAGAGGTTCGTACCTCAACTACCCGAAGTGTGCCTGTCAATCCTGCAAGTTACACGCCGCCTGCCGATCCTTGTGATGATACTGACAGTGATGGTGATGGCATCAATGATTCAGTAGATATTTGTCCGACGCTCCATAATGACCTGATAGGTACATCCTGCGACGATGGAAGTGATTGCACAATCAATGATGTTTATACCACCAATTGTGTATGTGAAGGTACCTCAACTAGCGTCGAAGATGCTTCCCTTGCTGCGGCAGCAGACGCTTTTGTACGTGGAGGTTCTTATGAAAATAACAACTACGGAACAGGAGGATTAGCAACGAAAAAAACATCCAATTTGAAATATACAAGACAGAGTTATATCAAATTCGATTTGACAGGCTATGATGCTACGGATTTTGCCTCTGCTACGCTTCAACTTACGGTCACCAATAATTCAAGCGGTACTGTGAGTCAAGCATTGTCGCACTTAAGTGATGATAGTTGGACTGAAAGCGGCATTACTTGGAGCAATCAACCGGGCAGTTCATCATTGATTACAAATTTTGACGTTTCCAATGCGGTATCAACCGCAAGTGTCGATATTTCTGCTGACGTATTATCTGCTTTGAATGGAGATAAAACCATTTCATTGCTATTAGAAGGTACAGGTACAGAATATGTCATTTATGGGAGTCGCGAATCCGGTCAAGGTCCGATATTGACATTGACTTATAATGACTGCGAGCCTACTCCATGTCCGGACTCAGATAATGATGGTATTTGCGACGCTGATGATGAGACGAATGGTGATTGTACACTTGGCGCAAGTTGTGACGATGGCGATGCATGTACAATTGGCGACGCTTACGATGCCAATTGTAATTGTGTAGGTACTTTCCAAGATTCGGATAATGATGGCATTTGTGATGCTAACGATGATACGAATGGCAATTGTACACTTAACGCAAGTTGTGATGACGGCGATCCCTGTACTGTAGGTGAGACATATGATGCGAACTGCAATTGCGGTGGAGGTACGCCTGTCGGTGGAAATGCTTCAACGGATGTACTCAATCCTACGGATGATACCTTCATCAGAGGCGGCACTTATGCCGATAATAATTATGGAAATAGTACAACCATACACATCAAAAAAGGAGGCAGCGATAAATACACTCGCTACGGATACCTCAAATTTGATGTTTCGGGAGTCGATGCTGCTCAATTGCAAAGTGCAACATTCAGAATTAAAGTTTCTTCTAATAGCAATGGAAGCGTTGCACAAGAACTCTTACTTGCGCCATCCGACAACTGGACTGAATCCGGCTTGACTTGGAACAACAACCAATTCGGCGGTACGAGTCTCAGCAATTTTACTGCAGTGGCAGCAGGTCAATGGGCAGAAATAGACATAACAAGTGCCGTTCAAGGCGAAGCTGCGGGAGATGGCACAGTGAGCCTTGCCATTATTTCGGACAATAATAAATACATCCGTTATCATACAAAAGAAAGTAGTGGAAATGCACCGGAATTGGTCTTGACTTACGGAGGTGCTTGCAATAAAATATCCCAATCCGATGAGTCTGCAATTAAAATTTATCCTAATCCGAGTGATGATAGAATTAGCATTGAAATGAGTGATAATTTGCAAGAGGAGATAGAACAAATTGCTATCTACTCCATCACAGGTGAATTGCTGATGGTAAAAACTGATGGATTTATGGAACCAATTTACATAGGTGATTTGCCTTCCGGTATTTATGTTGTTCAAGCCAGAGGTGCAGGTAAAATATGGAGCGAACGATTAATTAAAAAATAGAACGATTAAGGTCTGTAAGTAAAGAAGTCCAAAAAAACAATTAGAAGCAAGGGGAAATAAAATTTTATTCCCCCTTGCTTCTTGTCGTTTTTTGAAATTAAACTAGTCACAAATTTTAAACGAAATAAAACATCTGAAATCTGTTTAAATTGAAATTTTCTATCTGTCCAAATGGGGCATCAAAATCTACAGAAAACGGATTGTTATTGAAAAATTAGTAGTCTTATGTTGTGTTTAAAGTTACATTGCCGATATATAAAACTTGCTACGCTAGTTTTATGCACTATTTGTAATACAGTGGTTTTTTCGCAGACTTGTAGTAGCGATAGTATAGGTTTTGCCAGCCAAACAAGCTGGTTTACATTTGACAGCACCCATTTGAGTGAGATAGATGCCAGTGCAAATAATGTCACACTCACTTGGAGCGACAGTATCCGTTTTGATGAAGAAAATGCCTTGCGTGTAGATTTTTCAAATAATGGCTATTTGGAAATTCCTTATCAGTATGTGGGCGAAAGCATGTGGAGCTTTGGGTATTTTGGACTTGCATTTTATAGTGATGATTTAGCCGATGCAACTGATGATGCTATAAAAATACAATTCATCGAAAACGGCTCGGTGGAGATGGAATACCTCGTTTATGCTCAAAATGAACAAAGATGGCGATACGCAGTACTCATACAATCCAAAAAAAATGATAAAATTATCATTCAAAATAATATCGAACTAAATCACAGCAATAACCTTTTTCCGAACAAGCCTGATAAAGTACGTATTGTCTTCCCCAACAAATCAGGCAAGGCATATATCGGTTTATTTTTCTTAGGAAAAGAAAGTAGACTTTCCGCAGTCGATTACTGGGAAAGAGGAAGAAAAGCCCCTGAATTTGAAGCACAAGATTACAATATTCCTGATTTCAATAGTGTGACGGTCAGCACAGCGGATAGCAGTGCTATATCCGATATTGCTACTCGCTTAGATGCCTATTTTAATGCTGACAATGTATTGGATACCGTACCGATGGATGATATGAATATACTTCAAGAATACTACAACCAATTTTTTATCAACCCAAATTGCCATCCAATAGTAGCTAAAAACATACTATTGAATGACACGCAAGATGCCATTAACACATTTGGGGTAAGACTACTTGAAATGGCGCAATTGTACCGACAAGTGCAAGACGTCAATCAAAAACAACAACTATACGATTGGTACAGAGCCCTTTATGAATACGCAGTTTATACAGATGTCATGCCTTCTTTTTGGAGTGGAAATAAATTCTTGGAATCTGTATTTGTCATGCGTACACCTTTGAAAGCAGACGGACTATTGACAGATACACTTATTCGAGAATGGATAATCACCATGGGAATGAATCGTATTTATTTGGATTACTCTTTTGTATGCAGATACTTTGGGCGTAGTGATTATGCCAATGAACGCGGTGCCAATGTCGATTTCTTACGTATGAATCTACGAAGTATGGTGGCATTAGCAATAATGGATTCAGACTATCGCAGAAATAAAGCGAATCTGGAACGCTTCAAGGATTGGTGCGATGAGTTTGCTTTTAGAATTTCTCCCGGTGTAGTCGATGGTTACAAATCGGATGGCAATGCCTATCATCATACCGGCATGTTGGACTTATATGCGTATCGGGCAATCGAAGCCTCGGCATGTACGATATACGCTTTGCACGATACACCGTGGGCGATCGGAAGTATTGGGCACGATATTGTTCGCCATGCGGCATTTGCAAAGTTTGACCGTGAGATGTTCAATGTAGTACCTGTCATTACCAGCGCAAAATCAGGAAGTTTATATCGTTATGGTGGTCCCGGTTCTGGTCAAAGTTATAGCGATTTCGGGCTTTTGTCACTTGCCGGTAGAGAGGATGGCACAAAAGACACGGCAGCTATCCAACGTTTTTTAACAACTTATGCCATAGAAAATCTCCAACCCTATCCCGAATTTTCTCGCTTGATGACCGATACTTATAATGATTTTCTGGCTCAGGGAGAAACGCCTTTGACTGACCTTAGTTCGAATCGTATTTTTCAAAATGGCGCATGTGCTATGCACAAACGCAATGATTTTTTAGTGGCTATAAAAGGACATAGCAAGTACGAATACGCGCGCGAAAGCTCCGACGATTTGGTGACTTATATAGGCAATGGAGCCATGCAAATTGTAAAAGATTATTGGTTTCGTTATGATAAAATTAAACAAAGACAAGATTACGGACTCAATGGCTTTGACCATCGCCTGATGCCCGGTACTACGAGCGTCAATTTTGCCAATACAGATGATATGGCACACGTCGAATGGAAACAATGGCGTAGCAATGCTACTTTCGTGGGTGGTGCTTCACAGGAGAATAACGGCATATTCACAGTCACGCTTGATGGCGGTCCCAATCCAAATCTGGATTCTCAAAAAGCCAAAAAATCTTATTTTTTCTTTGATGACCATATTGTATGCATCGGGTCGGCTATCAACAATATCGTTAACGAGGAAACCGTAACTACCATTTGCCAAGAGCGAGTTCGCAATGTAACTGATGATATTTTTTATGTGGATAATACCACTCCCATTAATACGGATTATACTTTTGACCAACAAATCACGGATAATCACTGGATACTCACACAAACTAATATTGGTTATTACATTCGTGATAATCAGCATTTAAAAATAAAAAGAGAAGAAGTTACCAATAAAGACATTACCAATACAAATGACCTCACAGGAACATTTCTCACGGCATATCTCTCACACGGTAATGCTCCTGCGAATGCAGCTTATACTTACATCGTCAAGCCCGAAGCAAGTATCACACAAATGCAAACATTTGAGACAGATATGACGTCCGCCATACCACCATTTGAAATCCTCGCACAAACCGACGAATTACATGCCGTCAAAAACAATTTAAACAACAGCTACGGTATTGTCGCTCACAATGAAAATGGTCAACAAGTAAACGTGGGAGATATCAAAGCAGTGGATAATCATTGCGTATTATTGGTCAAAGAAATATCGCCCGATGTTTTAGAAATAACCATCACAAATGCAGACACAAGATATAAAGATATTGACCTTGGCGATGACTTATGGGGATATAGCTTGTATGAAAATATCACCATCACTATGGACGGCGAATGGCTACCCGACGGAAATCCACCTCATCATTTGACCATCGGCAACGATGGAGACGACACCACTTTTAACACATACATGGAAGGCGGTTCTTCAAGAACTTTCACCGTTAAAAAGAATTGCGTCAACATACAATTACACGCTTACCTCGAAGGAGCTTATGATAGCAATACAAATGAAATGACGACAATCCTAAATACCCAACGTGGTCTATTGCC
This sequence comes from Saprospiraceae bacterium, assembly GCA_020628725.1. Classification (GTDB taxonomy): domain Bacteria; phylum Bacteroidota; class Bacteroidia; order Chitinophagales; family Saprospiraceae; genus JAHDEO01. The sequence goes on along the minus strand of JAHDEO010000018.1, from coordinate 22,499 downwards.
GGGACAAACACCTATTAGCAATCTCGTCAGCCCGACACCTTCCGGACAACCATATAACACAGCCCCATGGAATTATAATGGAACAGAAGGCGCATACTGGACAGATGCCAATTATGCAGGTGATGAAACCGACTGGATATTGCTTTCCTTTAGAACGGATATTCAAAAAAGTACAGAAGTTGGTATGACTGCGGGTTTATTGAAAAAAGATGGTGGCATCCATCTCCCCAACCGTTGTGCGCTCGATGATGTAACGGAAAATTCACTGTACATTGTCCTTGAACATCGCAATCATATCGGCATCATGACACCACAACCCATCGACATACTCAACGACAGCCTGATTTATGATTTTCGTTTGTCAGACAGCTACCGCGACCAAACGAGTTTCGGGCAAAAGCAACTTCCAACAGGCGAATGGTGTCTATTTGCAGGGGATGCCGACCAATCTGATTTTCCAAGTTTTGATATTAATGGAACGGATAAGACGATTTGGTTTGATAATAACGGCATTTTCGACTATTATTTCTCGCCTGATTTTAATTTAGATGGAGACATCAACGGACAAGATAAGTCATTATGGTTTGATAATAATGGGATTTCATCAAGAGTACCGAAATAATGTAGCGCACATATCTCTTCGTAAAAGTAAAAAATAGATCACAGTCTACCGGCTGTGCTAAAAGTTATACACAAAACCTACAAGGCTTGAAAAGCCTTGCAGGTTTTGTGGTTTTGAGCTATTTAAATAATGAAAAATGAAATATTCTAACATTTGCATTAATTTTAATATTACAACTTGCCTACTTATATTGCTTATACAATGGTTTCGATGTAGAATACTTACACTGTCACGAATCTCATTTTTTCATCCTCTTATTTTTTTAGACAAATAGCAAATATTTTTCACATCATTTATTATTAACAAAAAGTACTTTATATGAGATTTTATATTACAGCAATGCTTTTTACATTTATTTTTTCGTGCATTACATTATTTGTAAATGCTGATGATGTAGAATTTAGCCACGAGCGCGGATATTACGATAATTCATTTTCCCTTGAATTAAATTCTGATATAACAGGTGCAACAATCAGATATGCCCTCAATGGTGCGCCACTTTCTGTTTCGACGGGGCAGATTTACACGACTCCTATACCGATAAATACCAATACCTCCGTAAGAGCCATTGCGTATAGTAGCATAGATACATCAGTCGTATTTGCACATACTTATATCTTCATCAATGATGTGATTACACAGCCTGACGGTATCAATAACTTCCCGATAACATCTACGGGGATGAGTACTTCCATACAAGCAGACCCTCAATATGGGCATTTGCTCGACGATGCTCTGACTGCGCTTCCGGCTTTCTTTATCAGTCTCGAACAAGGAGATTACAACTATATCTATACGACCAAAGGCGAACTAAAACCAAGTAATATAGAGTTTTATGATGCAGCTACCAATGAAAGCTATGGCAAGCCTTCCGGTGTACAAACTTACGGAGGTACGACATTTACAAGCCCTGAAGCCAACAAGAAAAACTACCGCTTCAAATTTCGGGAAGAGTATGGTGCCAAAAAATTCAAACATCCTATTCTCGGCAAAGAAGCAGTAGATGAGTTCGACTCATTTGACCTGCGGGCAGGAGGACAGGAGACACTTGACCAAAGGGGCGTACAAAATATGCATGAAAAAATCCTGAAAGATTGGCAAATACAAATGAGCGAATACGGTGTACATACACGATTTGTGCATGTGTATATCAATGCAGTTTATTGGGGCGTTTACACCCTTTCTGAGCGTCCCGAAAACTCCTTTGGAGAATCCTACTTTTCGGGTAAAAAAGAGGACTTTAATGTCATAAAAGCCGATACATCAATTGACGGTACAACAGACTCCTATCGCCTGATGGAATCTCAGGTAGGCAACTATCCGGCAATTGAGCAATACCTCGATGTTGACCATTTTATAGACTGGGTGATCATCTCTCAATACGGTCCAAACGGAGACTGGACCCCCTGGAATACTTACGCCATTGACAATCCAACGGCAAACGAACCCTTCCGGTTTTTTATATGGGATATCGAACCTTCTTTTGATAATGATTGGTATTATACCAATAATTATCCGTCAACATCTATTTATTATGAGGATATGTGGGAACCACTCATAGCTAATAGCGATTTCAGAAGGCGATTTGCCGACCATTTTCAATGTAATTGTATTGAGCCTGACGGTGCGCTTCATCCTGCCAATGCCGAACAATATTACACCGAAATATTCGATGCACACAGCCTCGCCTACCTTGCCGAATGTGCCCGTTGGGCAGATGACCTCTATGATGATTTTCTCCAATATCGCCAAGATCTCGTCAGTTCCGGGTGGTTCTACAATCGTTTTAACCTCTTGAAAGATAGCTACCTAAACGCATATATGAATCAATACCCGCTCATGGATGCCGTAGAATACAGCTTGCCGGGCGGTGCCGTCAGCTCCGGTACATCCATTACTCTCACCAACCCCAATAATACAGGTACGATTTACTACACCACCGATGGTACCGACCCTATCGGTCCGGATGTCTTAGTCAATGGTGGTACTTGGTCATGGATGGGTCCCAACGGCTTTACCTCCACCTCCAGAGAAATCACCGTTTCGGATTTGGGCTTATATACAGTTAACTACAACGTAGGCGGTTGCAGCTACTCCGGCAGTATGTTAGTAAACAATAACAACAACTGTGGCGATGACCCGATTAACTGTTTTGCTATTATCAACGGTCAGGGCTGGAAAAACATTTGTGATGTACAATTACAGGCAGGGCAATCCGTCACCTTCGGACCTAATGCTGATATTTCGGGTGGTACATGGTCGTGGAGAGGTCCGAATGGTTTTACCTCCAATAACAGAGAAATAACTGTTTCGGATGCCGGAACATACACAGTTATCTATACTGTCAACGGCTGCATCTATCATAAAAACGTACGTGTAAACGGTGACGGTTGTGCCGACGACCCCACTGTTGATTGTTATGCCAATATTGCCGGTCAGGGCTGGCAACCCACTTGTGATGTACAATTATCGACAGGGCAATCCGTCACATTCGGACCTCAGGTGACGGGTAGCGGTGTTTCACCTTCGGCGCAAGCCTATTCGGGTAGTATTTCATTGCCCGATGGCGTGACCGAAATCAAAGCGCGGGTAAGAATCAACGGAAATTGGTCTGCCATGTGTCCGCGTCGTTTTTATACCAATATTGATTATGATGGCTTGGTGATCAACGAAATTATGTATCACGCAGATGATACCTGTAGTCAGTATTTCGATGAATTAGATTATATTGAAATTTATAATAACGGTACAAAAAACATTCCTTTGGCAGATACCAAATTTGCCTGCGGCATCAATTACAAATTTGACCTCAATGCCCAAATCGCTCCCGGCGAATACCTCATTTTAGCCGAAAATGCAGACACCTTCAACCTGCACTACGGCTTTATGCCCGATGGTCAGTTCAAAGGCGGATTCAGCAACGACGGCGAAACACTCGTCTATGAAGATGTTGAGGGAAACATCATCGACTCCCTCACATATAATGACAAAAACCCCTGGGACGAAGACCCCGACGGCAACGGTCCCTCGCTCGAATTGCGCGACCCTTCCCTCGACAATTCCGATCCTTTGAATTGGTTTCGCTCTGACGACCTTTGTGGTTCGCCCGGACAGCCAAACGCCCGACTTTGCGCCAATGCCGCCACGCCCATTGTGATTAATGAAATTAATTATAATTCAAATAATGGCGTAACCGACCCCGGCGACTGGGTAGAACTCTACAATCCAAATTCCGCACCCGTCGATATATCCGATTGGACTTTTTATGATAATAATAATGAATTTATATTCCCTTCGGGAACAATCATAGCACCTGATGATTTTCTTATTTTGGTGGAAAATGACACCATGTTCACAAGCATTTTTCCGCATCTCACTACGAATGATTATCTTGGGAATTTCGTTTTCGGACTCAGCAATAAAGGCGAGCGCGTTTCGCTTTTCGATGAGAATAAATGCCTCTCGGATTATGTCGTTTATAATGACCGAATCCCGTGGGATACCATTCCTGACGGCAACGGACCAACCCTGTCTTTGATTACACCAAATTCCGACAATGTATTAGCACAATCATGGGAAGCCTCTTCCAATATCAACTCCGCTTACGGCACTCCCGGACGTGCAAACGAACCTTGTTTGGAACAGGAAATCATCTTCCCCGATACCATTTACTCAGGTACAGATACTCTTCTGACGATAGATATTCCAGATGATGATGTAACATATACTTGGTTTATCGTCGGCGCAACTTCGACAGATAATAATGCAGATTCTACCCTTGTCAATTTTGCAAATCCCGGCACATATAATATCCAGTTAATTACCAATTATTTTGAATGTACAAAAGTGTTATTTAAGCAAGTAGTGGTAGTACCCGATTGCGTCGATATAGAGCTTTACGCATGGCTCGAAGGAGCGTATGATATTTCCACAAGCGAGATGCGTAACACCCTCGTTTCCACCAGAAAATTATTGCCCGGACAAACCCCGGCGAGTAACCTTGCCACACCAACACCAGCCGGACAGCCTTATAGTGGAAGCCCGTGGAATTATGCAGGTACAGAAGGCGCAGGTTGGACAGATGCCGATTATACGGGGGATGAGACAGATTGGGTGTTGATATCTTTCAGAACTGACATAACAAAAAGCACCCAAGTAGGCATGACCGCAGGTTTGTTGATGAAAGATGGCAGCATTGAATTTCCCAACCGTTGCGCTTTAAATTCCAATGTAGCAAGTCCACTGTATATTGTACTTGAACATCGCAATCACATCGGCATCATGACGCCACAACCGATTGATGTAATAAATAATGTATTGGTGTATGATTTCCGTTTGGGAGACAGCTACCGCGACCAAACGAGTTTTGGGCAAAAGCAACTCCCGACAGGCAGTTGGTGTCTATTTGCGGGAGATGCAGACCAGTATGATTTCCCAAGTTTTGATATTAACGGAACGGATAAGACCATCTGGTTTGATAATAACGGTATTTTCGATTATTACTTCTCACCGGATTTCAATTTGGATGGAGACATCAATGGACAGGATAAGTCATTATGGTTTGAGAATAATGGCATTTCATCAAGAGTCCCGAAGTAAGGCATTTTTACATACAAGAAAGCTATTCCCTAAAAGTATTCTACATTATCAAACAAAACGATTTTCACATGTTAAAAAAATCCAACCTAAGCTTCTATCTAATCATTCTATTGATTAGCACTTTTATTAATACTGCCAACGGGCAAGTAGAATCATTAAGTCACCACAACTACGCGCGTGAATTGGTCAATAAAGAAACGGCAGCACTCCAAGCTATTCCTTTATCACAACCATTCAACAACACTACGGTCAGCAAGCAGAATATTAACGAAGCAATAAACGGCAACAAGGATTTTTTGAATCTTGATTTATCATTCAACAGACAAATACTAAGCAAGAAAAACGATATACTCAAACTCTCCATACCAAGAGCCAGTGCCGCTACGCTGAATTTACTGTTGAAAAAAGTAGAGTTTATATCTCCTTCAATCAACGTACCAACACCCTCCGGCGAAAAGAAAAACATCTACGATTGGGGAGCTTTTTATTGGGGAACTGTGGAAGGCGATGAAAGTTCCTCTGTGAGTGTCAGTATCTTTGAAAATGAAATCGTCGGAATCATCAACACCGAAGGTAATACCTACACCCTTAGCAAGATGAAAAACTCCGACAATTACATTTTGTATAATGAAAAAGACCTCGCCGAACAACCTGATTTCGTCTGCAATGCACCAATGGATTTAGAACAACTCATGGCGCAGAGAGATGATATTGAAAAGAAAGTTCAGGCAGGAATCGTCAATCCCAATAATTGCGTAGAAGTTCACTTGTGGGCAGATGGTACTTTGTATGACGTATTTAACAACGACGCTATAGCCCTATCCAATTACCTAGCTGCATTCTTCAATCAGGTTACACTCATTTATGCCAATGAACATATTAATATGAGATTAAACCATGTTACTATCAAAGATACCAATGATAATCTTATACTTGGGAATGACACCCGTACAGGCAGCTTTATTATGTTTCTGAGTCATAATTACGGTGGTGGCGGTGGTGCTGCCGGCGGACCACTATGCGGTGGTGGCGGTGGCAGTTATATTGGTTCTCAATATCAAGATACCGGAGTGATAACATACGCGGAGGGAATCGGAGTCTTGGCACACGAAATTGGGCACGTACTCGGTTCGCCTCACACAGATGTCTGTTTTTGGAATGGCAATAATACGCAATTAGATGATTGCGGAAGTGTACCCGGTCCTTGGTCGGCAGGTGCTTGTTTTGACCCCTTCAATCCGGTACTTGATGGTGATATCGGAACTTTAATGAGTTACTGCGGGAGAGATATTAGCCTCGGACTAGGGCAGCAGCCCGGAGATTTGATGAGACATGCTGTTTATACTTCCGATTGCCTGACACCTTGTGGATTAGATTGTATAGACAGCAACGAAAATAATACTTGTGATGTGGATGAATGTTATCCCAACCCAATTATTTGCAGAGCCAATATCGCCCAAAGGGGCTGGGCAGGCTGGGCAGGTGACGAAGGAGGCAATTGTGATGTTGCCATAAGGTCCGATGAAACGGTGCTATTTGACCCTGTCATCGCTGAAGGTACATGGTCCGGTCCGAATGGTTTTACATCCAATAATAAAATCATCGAAGTATCAGAACCGGGTGTCTATACATTTACTTTTTCTGACGGTATCTGCACCTACTCCAAAGATATGACTGTAACATTGGATACCTGTCCACTGACATCAATTGTATGTGCTTCAAATGTAAATAATGAGGGCTGGACATCTAACTGCCACGTAGGACTTGCACCCGGCGAAACCGCTAATTTTAAACCGGAAAACAACCTGCCGGGAGGCATATGGTCTTGGACAGGACCAAATGGCTTTAGCTCAAATCAACAAGAAATTACCGTACCGGCAGAAGATGGAACATACACGGCGACTTACACTAAGGACGGTTGCAGTGTCTTCACAGAAATGCGGGTATATACCTGCGACGAAACAATCATTCCTTTTCTTACAATAGAAGGTGTAACGGGGTGGTATGCAGCAGATACAGTAGACATTTCTCCAGGACAAACCGTTCGATTCGGACCGTCTATACAAGATTTCCAAACGTCTAACATCAGCAGTTTTGTTGCTGAATATACATGGACAGGTCCCAATAATTTTACTGCCGTAGGCAGAGAAACCGTTGTCACAGACCCCGGTACCTATACGCTTAGTATCATTCAGGCAACCTGTATATTTACCAAAGAAATAGTAGTAACGATGAATGGTTGTCCAAACCCCATACAGAGTTTTGCAAATATCGACAATCAGGGATGGGAACAAACAAGCTGGATAGCAGTAACTTCCGGTCAATCCATAGCACTCGCACCCACCCCGACAAGCGGAAATTGGTCATGGACAGGACCTAACGGATTTACATCTTCCAATAGAGAAATTACCGTTTCAGAATTAGGTACTTACATTGCCACTTACACCGAGGGTGCTTGTACATTCAACCAAGAAGTTTCCATCGTAGAATGTGGACTCAACCCCATTGTATCCAGCTTTAATATCAATAATCAAGGCTGGTCAGGTGGCACATTCGACATATTCCTGCCAAGTGGTGAAGTCTATATAAAACCATTGGTCAATAATCCTGAAAACTTCCCCGACTTCCCGCCTACATGGTGGAATCAACCCGACAAATGGCTATGGACCGGACCCAACGGATTTAGTGCTATTGGTTATTCACTCAGAGTGCCTTATGACCAACCCGGCGTATATACCGCCGCCATGACATATGGACCTTGCACTTGGTCAGTCGATTTTACAATCTCCGATTGCGGTCAGGGCGCATGTGACGACCGGGATGATTGTACAATAAATGATGTCTTTATTGATTGTGATACTTGTGCGGGTACATTTCAAGACCAAGATAATGACGGTACATGTGATGTAATGGATGTTTGTCAGGGAATGGATGATGCCATATTAGGTATGCCATGTGACGACGGTGATTCATGTACAAGCAATGATACATTTGAATGTAGCGGTTGTATAGGAACACCCGCAGGTCTTGACAATAATGGCAACTGTGACCCCGTGAATTGCGGAGGTTTCATCATTTGCTATACCAATATTGAGAATCAAGGCTGGCAACAAGCTTGTGAAATAGATTTATTCGTAGGACAATCCGTTACATTCGGTCCGCAGACTAATCTGGATTTTGGAACCGGAACATGGAACTGGACAGGACCCGGCGGCTTCATGGCAAGTTCCAGAGAAATCACCGTTTCGACTGCGGGTACATATGCGGTTACATTCTCCAATGGCACCTGTACATTCACTCAAAATATCATCGTAACACCTGATTGCAATATAGGAACTCCCTGCGACAACGGCGACGACTGCACCATCAATGATGCTTATGACAGTGACTGCAACTGTACAGGTACATCAATTGGTGTTGATAGTAATGGCGTATGCGATCCGGTAAACTGTTTTAATTACATCATTCCCTATGCAAATATTGATAACCAAGGTTGGCAACAAACCAGCCAAATAGATTTATCTTTAGGGCAATCCGTTACATTTGGTCCGGCTGACTTCAATCTTGAACCGGGAACATGGAGTTGGATGGGACCCAACGGCTTCACAGCAAATACCAGAGAAACCACCGTTGCTGCCGCAGGTACATATACGGTCACATTTTCTACCGCTACATGTACATTCACTCAAGATATAATCGTGACCATTCCCTGTATTGATGTTCAGCTACAAACATGGCTCGAAGGCGCGTACGACAATAATACAGGACAAATGACCACCAACCTCCATTCACGCGGATTATTGCCAGGACAAACACCCGTCAGTCCACTTGCCACACCAACACCAGCCGGACAGCCTTACCAAATTGCCCCGTGGAATTACACAGGCACAGAAGGCGCAGGTTGGACAGATGCAGATTACATAGGCGATGAAACGGATTGGGTATTGATTTCTTTCAGAACAGGAATAGAAAAAAGCACCGAAGTTGCACAAACCGCAGCTCTGATAATGAAAGACGGCGTGGTGGAACTTATAGACCGATGTGCATTATCTTCTTCGATTACAGGTCCGCTTTATATCGTTTTAGAACACCGCAACCATATCGGCATTATGACGCCGCAACCCGTTAATATTGTGGGGGGAATTTTGATGTACGACTTCCGCACTTCAGACAGCTACCGCGACCAAACCAGCTTCGGACAAAAACAACTCCCCAATGGCGAATGGGCAATGTTTGCCGGAGATGCTGACCAAACGGATTTTCCAAGTTTTGACATAACGGGGACGGATAAAACCGAGTGGTTCGATTCTAATGGCGTGTTCGATTATTACCTATCTCCCGATTTCAATTTGGATGGAGATGTCAATGGACAGGATAAGTCATTATGGTTTGAAAATAATGGTATTTCATCGCGAGTGCCGAAGTAAACTACTGTAAAACGATTTTATAAATCGTCCTGCGAATATTGGCAAAACAATTTGCAAAATCGTTTTCCGATTAATTCAAACGAAAATTAATAAAACATTATGAAAAATGCATTGATAAAAACTATTCTTACCTGCCTATTATTAAGTTGGACATACGTTTCTTATGCTCAATCAATTACAGAGCAAATTAATCAATTAGAAATTGTCGTCAGTTCCTTACCTGAATGTACGCAAGCCGAAAAAGTAAAAAAGGCAATATTAGAACTGGCATTAGAACGGGCAACCAACGCAGAAGCCGTAGCCTATAATGCGGAAGCAGAAGATTTAATCAACGATGTCCTCAATGCGCTTTACCAACCTGCGGACGACTTCATTCAAAGAAATCCCAATGCCGAACACCTTGCGATTTTGCATCCTGTTTTAACCGAAACCAATAACCCTTACTTGGATAAAATGGTAAGCGATGCGACTACTGCTATCGCCACACCCGATGTTGAATGGCAACGCACCACGCCCACGCAATCCACCTACACGGGTATTTCGTACACCTACGGTACACGTAGTGCGACTTACCTCGCACGGGAATATTTTTGGCTCTTTGCCCATGAGCAAAGTCCGATGAAGTACGAACCCGAATTGATAAAAAGAGCACTCCGTCGGATGCACACTTTTGCCGATTTGGTAAATATCAACTCACGCTCACATCTGGGTGCGCCGCATAATGATTGGTTTGACCAATTTGCTATTGAAATGGCTTTTCCAACTTTTTATGAAATCGCAGAATTGCATCCTAATTTGCTCCTGCCCAGCCAACGCAAATCGTGGGATAATATGATGAAAGCGGCTCGTACGAGATTATTCACCTTTGATAATTCTTTTAGATATCCGTGGAACTATAATATCGAAACTGCGCGAATGTTAGGCATTTTAAATATCGGACTATATCTGGATGATCAGGTAATCATTGACCGTGTAATTGACCATACAGACAAAGCGATGCGTATGCAACGCCAAGATGGAGCAATGCCCTATCATGGAGATGACCGCCCTTCGGTCAACTACCATAATGTACTCTATACCACATGGTTAAGCATCTATGAGCAACTCGAATATGAACCTCTGCTGGAAGCATTGCAGCGCAGCCAATGGAAAGGACCGACGACCGGACGCACAGAAGAATGGTGGACATCGCCATTCGACAAAGCCTTTCGCTGGAACATCCAAAAAGGCACAGAGGCAGGCAATGAAGCAGTAGCTACCCTCACAGAAAATCCCTTTGTAAGGTGGATGATAGACCGCAATCAGGCACTCACCGGAGCAGTGTCAGGAAAAATCGGCGGAAGAGACAATGCGGTTTGGTATCGTCCTGATATTTCCTCACAGCCGCTACCTGATAATTACACGATACCGGATAAAAATATTGGTGGTCCGAGGGCTTGGTATGGAGAATTTACTTATGCAGGCGCATACAGACCCAACACCCCCGGCAATGAAGGATTTACGACCTTGATAGGCGCAATGACTGTAGATTCATTGGATGGAAGACTCAACTCCATTCTGGCAGAAGTCACTCCTCGCATATGGATAACGCCCGAAAATGAAGGCGACTACTCGGCTTGGGCAGATTTGACCGAAAATGAAGTCTCTGCCACCACCATTTCCAAAAATTACAGCATAGGCACTTCAGCGCATGGTATCTCAAGACGCAGAGGAGCTTACAAAGGACCAAGTTCAGACTGGCAAGGTCGGCAAATGTGGATCGGTCTGCCCGATAGGTTAATCGGTTTGGTATCTACCGTACCGGATGTCGATAGTGCAAAAGCCTATGCCATCAATGGCGCGATTCGCCTGATTTCAGGTGGTACTACGGGAGCGGCGACATTGAAAGTACTCGAAAATATTAGCCCCAATCATTACCGCTACGGACAACTGGATATTATTGTTCACGATAATACCTATGCAAGTCTTACAGACACTTTAAAACCATATCGAACTGCAGCACTTCCGGCAACAGAATTAATATTTAGTAATCGCCCCACAGAACCTTTGCCTGTTGGTGCAGAAGAAACTTTCCCACTGAATACAGAATATCGTTTTGTAGTAGAAATCAGAACAGCGTGGGCGGATACCAATGAGTTTAATAGCATCAATGTATTGGGTAATCAAGACCTCATCGGTTTGGAAGCCATTGGAAATAATCGCTCCTTTCAAATCTGGTTAAATGCAAGTTCAAATGATGTCGAATGCAATCCACAAAGAAATCGCCTGCCCGCAGGAGATGATTCTTTCGTCCTATCCAACGGAATTCTCGGCAGAGTGCCTTACCAATCTACCGTTCCTGCTCAAGTCACATTGGTGGGTGGACAACACGCACTCGTAGTTGTCAGCCCTGACGCACAAGACCATAATTTTGGAGAAGCCTCTTTTTCGAGTATGATGAATTACGCGGATATAACGGTAGTAGGTGAGAAAAATTTCAAACGAGTTCCCCTCAATACGCCCAAAGAAATGACCTTTAAAATTACCAATCCCAACGACCCGATACTTCAACTCGGAGGAAGTCCCAAAGTTGAAATTGAGGGTGATACTGCGTTTTCTCTTATTGAAGATGTAGACACAACCAATCTCGCATACGGCGATACAACAACCTTCAAAGTGAGATTTATCCCAACTGTAGAGGGGAAATATTCGGCAATAGTCAAAATACCAACCAATGTCACTGGCAACGAACTGTATGAATTCAAAATTACCGGAGAGGGAAGTGGTGATATTATTTTGATACAAAATAGTGCCTTTGGTACATCATGGGATTTAGCGAGTGCTTGGGATGATGGACAATCGGCACAAGCCGGAAAAAAATACGTGGTCAATCGTACCGAAAATGGTATTAGTACATTACGAACTCCTACTTCTTCCACCGCTGTTTTTCCCGGCGAATCATTGAAAATCATCGGTGATGGAGGACTTTTACTCAAAGGACCCAATAATGGTACAATCGACGTTAAACAACTGATTGCCAATTATGGTTATATGTCATTTGGAAGCGGTGCCGTCAACTACACTTGGCTCGGTGAGCTTATCTTGAAAGAAACCGGATTGAGCATAGGGTCAAATAGTGGAGGTTCGCTCACTTTTGAAGGACCTGTCAAAGGAAATGGAACACTCAGTATCAATAATGTAGAGACCACTTTCAATACAGGCACTTGGAATGGAGATATTTCCATGAGCAATGGACTTTTGCGTTTTGGGTATGACATCACACAGGGCGGGGCATTCATTTTTACAGGTGGCGTTTTTGACATTAATGATAGAAATCATATTTTTGAAAATTTAATCATTAATGGCGTTCAAATGGAGGCAGGTGTTTATACCGCTTCGGATTTGGGGGATAAGTTCACCGGAAATGGGACAATTACCATTGCACCATATACTACTGCCGTTTGTGTGGATGCTGTTTTTGAAGATATTATTATTGAAAATACACTAACAAATTGTACCGACGGTATTGATAATGACGGCGACGGATTATCGGACTGCGACGACCCCGACTGTGCCGTCTTTGATACGGGAAATACCTGTTACTACGCCTACGAATATCCTGATAATAATGCCTTGTGCAACTGCATCGACATCCAACTCCAAGCCTACCTCGAAGGTACTTACGATAATACTACCGAGCAAATGACCACTAACCTCCAATCACGCGGACTACTGCCCGGACAAACGCCCGTCAGCGGTATCGTCACTCCTACACCTACCGGACAACCTTACCAAATTGCCCCTTGGAATTACACAGGCACAGAAGGCATAGGTTGGCGGGATGTCCACTATGCAGGCAATGAAACTGACTGGATTTTAGTTTCTTTCAGAACGGGAACAGCAAAAAATACCGAAGTCGCACAAACCGCAGCTTTGATTATGAAAGACGGGCGGATTAAACTGATAGACAGATGTGTATTGACTAATTCAGTCACAGCACCACTTTATATCGTTTTAGAACATCGTAATCATATCGGTATCATGACTCCCCAACCGATTGATATTGTCAATGGCGTATTAAGCTACGATTTTCGCACCTCCGACAGCTACCGCGATGCCACCAGCTTCGGACAAAAGCAACTTCCGAATGGCGAGTGGGCAATGTTCGCAGGAGATGCCAATCAAATGGATTTCCCCAGCTTCGATGTGAATGGTACGGATAAGACAGAATGGTTCGATTCTAATGGCGTATTCGATTACTATCTATCTCCCGACTTCAATTTGGATGGAGACGTAAACGGACAGGATAAGTCTTTGTGGTTTGAAAATAATGGGATTTCGTCGCGAGTACCTAAATAAATCTATTCCCTTTATTATTCATACTCTTTAATTCGCCATTTGAGCCAATAGGAAAAGGGAACATATTTTAAAACAATGGTCTTTTCAAGTTTTTGCAACTCAGGCAGGGCAGCCTTCATCAGCTCTAAGTGTTTATCCGCGGACGCTTTCTGCATTTTATTAATAAGTTTGACTATCAATTTATTGATAGGTGAGACATAATAATTGGTATAGTGTTTACTCCTGATTGCTTTGATGATATTCGCCAGATACACCCTGTCATTTAGCTCAAAGCTTTTGATCATTTCGATAAGTTCTATCTCATCGTGAAATATTTTTTCTTGATATAGTTTTCTCGGAATTGATTGAATTTTCCTGTAACACTCATTACTTTTAGAATAATCTCTGATCATAACGAATTGAAGATTCGCAACAGCTAATTGGATCATAAAAATAGGCAAGAGGATTGGTGATTTTGCTGTTTTGTCAGATGAAATAAATGATTTAATTATCGTAGAATCAAAGCTTGATGTTAGCAATGATGCGTATTGTTTCAGACAAGAAGCATAGGTTTCTATATGGAGACTTAGATGACTGCTAACGGGTAATTTATACTCCTTAATAAGTCCTTCTATAGTACGCTTATATTGTTGTTGCTGAATCTTAAAATGTTCAACATCTTGCGAAAATAATTCCTGGCAAAGGGTGAAATAATGCGTGACATATAATGCTATGGGCTGAGTAGTATCCGGTATAAAAAAATTGGGTAATTGCGCTAAAAGGTCTTCTATCAGGCTGATTAATTTTACTATGTCGTTAGCAGTATATGCTTGAAAGATGATTACATTATAATAGCATGCAAATTCTATAGCATCACCGGGAGTATAAGAAATAGGTTGATACTGCTGGAGTTTTTTTAATCTTACGTCTCGCTCAGGCGAAGGAAAAGCCTCATTATAAGTGCTTACTATATCTTGAAGAATCACCCTATTAATAGATATACCAGAAATTTTATCAATGATCCATTGCATTTGCTCCACAGGAGAACCTCCGGGTATCGATAAGTCGTTTAAATACCTCGGGTATTTATGTGCTATGCGACTTACCTTCATTAATTCCGGAAAGACGTATAACATTGAATAATATTTGTTGTGCTTGTAAGCTATTTCACAGGCTTTTTTTAGAGTCTTAGCAGCCTGCCCGGGCATACTGTAATCCATATAAATATGTGCCTCCGCTCTTTTTGCTTTAATTGTTTTATTAATATTATCTTCTGCGGCTATTTCTTTATTCCTAACCAGAAACCTTATCAATTTTGCATGAAGATGAAGGATGTGTGAGGATAGGTGACGAATATTGTGCTGCTGACAAAACGCTTTAAAGGCTTTATCATCTAGTTCTGTGCTCCTTTCAAGGTAATCATAAATGAGAATGTAAGTCGAAGAAGATTTGAACTTCTCCATTTCCAACCTGAACAAACGTTTTTCCGTTCGTTTGAGCTGTCCAATTATCTTAAAAATAACCTCTTTCTTATTCATTGAAGTGTTTTAAAAAAGCTCCGTGCAAAATATTTCAGAATAAAGTCTATTGTACAGTAAAAAACTGCACGGGCTATAGTTAAAATACGTAATGTCTAAAACCAATGTTGCAAAAAAACCGGACGAACAGAATTTTCTATGCAGCGGCTAATTTAATAATACAAATTACGTAAGCCTTTATTTTAATGTCTAAATAAACTTGTTTTTTCTTTCTAAAAAAGATTTTAAAAGTCGCATTTACTGTAAATATATGAAAATAAATAATTGAACAAAGTGGCAATATTCTCTTATAAACATCTAAATTTAAGGCAGTTAAGATGGAGCTTACGTCTGTGTTTTTATTTGCATGTAAACCCAAAATTCATCGATTTTAAAAAAAATGCCTTTGCAATAAAACAAGTAAACTTCTCTAAAACTCAGACAACCTTTCTCCCCCTGTACACTATCTTAGCCTTCATATATTTAAATACAATAATAAATATTCTATTGCGACTTATTAAATACAAGTGACAAAGTCGATCTTAGTTGAACACTCCTAAACTAAATTATTTCTCCGAAAAAGCACAAACATTTTTTAATAAATAATTATAAATAAAATGAAAAATTTTAATCGTTTTGTGGTTAGCTTTTACAGTTTACTCCTCATGCTAATCTGCTTCACTTCTTGCGAACAGCAGGAAACATTGACGGATGCAGTATCAGACGTCTCACCCCTCGAATTACTTGTCAGTACATCGGAAGTACCTGACCATAGTACTATACCGGCTGACTTATCAGTTCCGGTGAGAACGCTGGATAACACCAGTTCATTAGAAGAAAGATCGCCTTGCGTCGTTTTCCCCGGCTCTTGGAAGAGTTCTCAAAACCTTGGATGGGTATGGTTGTATACAGAATATAAGACTTCTAATGCAAGTGGTGCATGGGCTTATTCAAATCGTCATCAAGCACAGATTTATCTTTATCCCGGACAACAGTTTTGCGGTACAGGTTTGGCGTATTATACTAATAGTAGTATTGGCGGTTATACCGGTGCTTTTTGGGATAACTCAAGAAATGATAATTCGGTTTATTCTTACTCAGCGCAGAGATGGATACAGTACTAATTTAATAAACTCTTCTTCTCTAACCTGAGTTATACGATAAATAATCTGGTCGTTGGATGTTTTTTTAAATGTCCAACGACTTTTTTTGATTTTGCTATTTCTAAAGCAAACCATAGGACTATAGAACCATAGAATAGAGAACATTTAACATTAAAATAATCTGCATTTTTGTGTTTAAAAATATACTTCTCGGTAATTTATAATGCAAAGCATATTAAAATTATCTTCGTCACAGATGAAAAACTTATTTTAGGACCATTTACCTATCAAACAGTATTTAGGTTTAATGAAAATCCCGACAGGCGAGTGGGCAATGTTCGCAGGAGATGCCAATCAAATGGATTTCCCCAGCTTCGATGTGAATGGTACGGATAAGACAGAATGGTTCGATTCTAATGGCGTATTCGATTACTATCTATCTCCCGACTTCAATTTGGATGGAGACGTAAACGGACAGGATAAGTCTTTGTGGTTTGAAAATAATGGCATTTCATCACGAGTGCCGAAGTAGAATTGACCATAAAATATTTATCCCCTATAAAAATATTGTTTTGTATTGAGTATAAATGGTTTGTGTTTAACGACACAAACCATTTTATATTAACAAGCATCAACTTCGCTTAAACAGCTTTAAAACAAAAGCAACTTTCTTCATGTAAATAGAGTCTATTCTCAGAAGATACCCGCCCAAGCCGATTTCTTCGTTTTTCGGTATCATCCCATTCGACTCGGTGATAATATACCTCCCCATGTCATTTTTCATTACGCGTAATGGTGTGGGTTTACTATGTCACGTTTCTTGCTTTTTAATACGAATTTTAGCTAAGCTGGCATGGTTATTTTGAAAAATTAACACTATTAATAATTTGTTAGCTGTTAGTTTAAAGTTTTTTATATGAGAAGTGTTGTACTATTTGTTATTTGCGGACTGATTGCTATTAATACAAACGCACAATTATACATCAACGAAGTTATTCCCTCAAACGATAATATAATCGCCGACAATTATGGCGAATATGACGACGTTATTGAAATTTATAATGCAGGAAATGCCTCTGTAAATTTGGCGGGTTACTATCTCTCGGACGATAGTGGCAATCCTTTGATGTGGCAGATTCCGGCTACAGATGCGGCATTGACCACCGTTCCTGCAAACGGCTATTTGATTTTTTGGGCAGATAATGAAACCTTCCAAGGCGCGAATCACCTCAATTTCAAATTAAGTAGTGCAGGTGAAAGTGTCATCCTAACCAATCCCGACGGCATAACCATTGAAGATAGCTTTACCTTTACAACCGTCACGACCGACCAAGGCTACGGACGTTTGCCCGATGGCAGTGCTACACTCTCTCAACTCATCCCCGCAACTCCCGCAGCCACTAATAACAACAGTCAGCCGCAGGCTGCCCCGCCGATTATTTCTCCCCCAAGCGGATTGTACAACGCTGCTCAATCTGTAACTATCACCGCCGAACCCGGAGCGTCCATCTATTATACCTTAGACGGAACTGCCCCGACGACATCCTCTACATTATATACAGGAGCATTCACGGTAAATACTTCGCAAAGTGTCAGAGCAATTAGTGTAAAAAGCGGTTTTGCGAATAGCCTGATAGAAACAGCCGCTTACATCATCGGGGCAAACCACGATTTAGCCGTTTTGTCTGTCAATCTTGACCCTGACCATTTATGGAGTGACAGCTTGGGTATGTATGTCGTCGGTACAAATGGGGCATCAGGTTGTGGCGGTACAGCCAATTATCATCAAGAATGGGAATATCCTTCCAATGTTATCATGTTTGATGAAGTAGGTAATGAGGTATTTGATGCAGATGGGGGGCTTTCTGTGTTTGGAAATTGTACACGCAGATACGCTCAAAAGAGTATTCAATTTAAAACCAAAAGCGAGTACCCAAGTCCCAATATTCCTGCACAAATATTTCCTCAAAGAGAGCAGTATGAATTTAGAAGACTAAGATTTAGAAATGGCGGAAACCACTGGGTCTCCTCGATGATGGGAGATGCGGTAGTACAGCGATTAGCAGAAAATAAATTGGATTTGGAGATACAATCTGCACGTCCATCCGTAGTGTATCTCAATGGAGAATATTGGGGTATTCACAATATCAGAGATAGTTATAGCAAGCATTATTTTGAGTATCAATTTCCTAAATACGAAGGAGATGATTTTGAGATAATAAGGCTTTGGGACATTCACAGAGAAATTGTTGCCACCGACGGAGATACCACCAATCTGAGCAATTTATACCAATATTTTGACAATAACACCAGCTTTACACAAGCGAATTATGATTATGCAAAATCACAAATTGACATTAATAATTTTCTGAATTATTACATGCTACAAATGTGGGTCATGCCATCGGATTGGCCCGCCACATGGAGTCCGAGTAATAAAATATACTGGCGTTCTGCTACCGCCAATTCTAAATGGCGCATGGCAGTCTTAGACACTGATAGTGGCTGGCAAAATCCCGCACACAATACCATCGAATACATGATGATTCCGGGAGGTGTAAACAGCAGAAACGCGCCACGTCCTACGATGCTGTTCAGAAGAATGATGGAGGTTCCTGAGTTCAGAGATGAATTTATCCAACGCTATGCTACACAACTCAATTTGGTATATGATGCTACCCGCGTCAATAATACGATTGACGATTATAAAAATACTTTAGACAGCGAAATGACGGCTCACACCGCACTTTGGGGTTCGCAAGGCGGTGTAGCGGATTATAATGCATGGGTTTCGCATGTTAATAATTTAAAAAGTTTTGCAAATGTAAGAAGCGATAATTTACGCACACATATTGCTAATTTTTTCGGATTATCTACCTTTAATTTGACCCTTAGTTTTGATGCAAGCACCAATGGTACGGTTGTCGTCAATTCCAATTATTTTGAAGTACCTTACAATTATACAGGCGAATATTTCACGAATACACCTGTTGAAATTCACGCGATTCCTGCTCCCGGTTATCGTTTTTCACATTGGCAGGAAACAGGCAATACCAACTCCACACTGCACCAATCATTCACCTCAAATACTACGCTCACACCCGTTTTCGTACCTGCATTGGATGTTGTCATCAATGAAATTCATTATCATCCAGATGATACAATTAATGAAAAAGAATTTATCGAAATACATAACCCCGACACCAAAGCGCGTGATTTGAGTGGATATGAATTTTCGGAAGGTGTTTGTTTTAAATTTCCGCGAGGAACGACCATCAATCCCGGCGAATATATTGTCATTGCGGCAGATGCTACGCAATATTTGGGCAATGGCTATCAAGTCTTTCAATGGGAAGAAAGCAAACTCAATAATGATGGCGAAAAAATCTGGCTCAATAATGTTACGGGTACAGTCATCGATACCGTTCGTTATAATGATGGTATTCCCTGGGCATTGCTGGCAGATGGTTTTGGGGCTTCATTGGAATTAAATTATCCCGTTCCGGCGGATAATATTGCAGCTACGGATTGGCACGCATCTGACCCGATAGGCGGTACTCCCGGCGCACAAAATTCGACACCATGCACCACGCCCGCCGACCAAATTGTCATCAACGAAATCAATTATAATTCCGACAATCTCACCAATCCGGGCGATTGGGTGGAACTACACAATCCCAATGCAACGAGTGTAGATATTTCCAATTGGCAATTCTATGATAGCGAAAACACCTTCACCATTCCAGCCGGAACGATACTCGAACCCGATGATTTTCTGGTACTCGCGGAAGATGCGGCTTTATTTGGCAGTATATTTCCCCACCTAAATAATGGCACAGATTTTATCGGAAATTTGCTGTTCAATATCAGTAATGGCGGTGAGCGCGTCAGCTTGTTTGACCAAAATAAATGCCTTTCGGATGAACTGACTTTCAATGATAAAATTCCCTGGGATACCATTCCCGACGGCAATGGTCCGACGCTTTCCCTCATCGACCCTTCAATGGATAATCTCTTATATAATTCATGGGAAGCCTCTTCGAATATCAACTCCGCATACGGCACACCGGGACGCGAAAACACGCCTTGTCCCGACAATGCTATTCTCTATCCAAATACAATTTGTGTAGGTGTTCCAACGACTATACAAGCAGATGCAGCCTTGAACGATATGAATTTTACGTGGTTTGTATCGGGGGCAAGCCCCGCGAATTTCACGGCAAATTCGGGAATGGTAACATGGAACACTCCCGGCACTTACAGCGTGCAGTTGATTACCCAATACTTTGAATGTACCAAGGTGTATAATCAATTGGTTACGGTAGAAAATTGCAATACAATTCCCAATTTGATAGATGATAATTTTGTGATAAATGAGGATAATGTATTATCAAATAATGTATTGACAAACGATAATGACCCCGATAATGACAACCTGATTGTCAATGCAACACCTGTGAGCAATCCTTCCAATGGAACCCTCACAATCAACCCGGATGGTACATTTGACTATACGCCAAATCCTGATTTTTATGGTGCAGATAGCTTCACTTATGAAGTTTGTGACGATGCTGCGATTGTCAGTACGGTCATCACGCCCGGTAGTTTTAATGGGCAAGTAGCATCAAGTGGAGATGATGTAGAAGAACTTTCAACGGATGGCTCCATCAACGTAGGTAGTAGCGATTTGGATTTGTTGGAAGACTTACCTGATGTATTTACTGCTGTAGGGATTCGTATGACAAATATTGCCGTACCGCAGGGTGCGACGATAACAAGTGCTTATTTGGAATTTGTCGCCGACGAAGCACAAAGCATAGCCACTTCCATATCCATTAGCGCAGAAGCTACGGGCAATGCGGCTGCTATTCCCACGACAGCTTATGCCTTGAGTTCAAAAACCAAAACAAGTGCGGCGGCTTCATGGTCAAATCTTCCGGCATGGACGATAGGAAACACCTATCAAAGTGCGGACATTAGTACTGTTGTGCAAGAAATCACCAATCGTGGAGACTGGACAAGTGGCAATGCCATGACCTTCATTTTAGAAGGAACGGGAACACGCACTGCCGAGTCTTTTGACGGAACGGCTCCGCCGAAATTATTTATCAATTACGAAGTCACTTCAGTTGGTAATTCGGTAGATTTATCGCTTTGCGATGTAGCTACAGTCAACATTAATGTAACACCCGAAAATGATGCCCCACAAGCAATAAATGATACCAATACCACTCCCGAAGAGGTAGCTAAAACAGGTAATCTTATCAGCAATGACAGCGACATTGACGGCGATAATTTGACGGTAAATATCACGCCGATTACACAGCCTCAAAACGGTTCGGTATTCCTCTTGGCAGGTGGTTCGTACTCATATACGCCCAATGTTGATTTTAATGGTGCGGATATTTTTGAATATGAAATTTGTGATGATGGCAACCCTGTCATGTGCGACACAGCAAGTGTGACGATTGATGTTACACCTATCAATGATGCGCCCGTTCCCCTGCCGGATACCTTATACATGTTTGCCAATTCTTCTATTCAGCATAATGTATTATTGAATGATTCTGATATAGAAAATCACAATCTAACAGCAGCGATAATTCCGATGGCAGTCCCCTCAAATGGGAACGCAACCGTACAGCCCAATGGCAATATCAATTACACACCAAATCCAAATTTCGTCGGCACAGATAGTTTTACTTACGAAGTTTGTGATGATGGTTCGCCTTCAATGTGTAATACTTCTACAGTCGTAATTATCATCGAGCCGGATTGTGTGGGTATTGAGTTGGCGGCTTGGCTTGAAGGTGCTTTCGACCCTACACTCGGAGAGATGCGTACTACACTCGTTTCGACCAGAAAGCTACTACCCGGACAAACACCCGCAAGCAATCTTGCTACCCCGACACCT
>JAHDEO010000468.1 GCA_020628725.1 Saprospiraceae bacterium | reverse complement strand
TTAATACGATTATTCCCTCTTCACTCATGGAATACCTCAACAAAAAAAGCGCGACCATCAACCGACAGCCGCGCTCCTTATTGAAGAATTGAGTAGTTTTTACCGGGGTACGCCCGTAAACTCTCCATTATTTGTTGACCAATTGATCTTATCTGCCCCTGATACATCACCATCCATATTAAAATCGGAAGGCAGATAATTTCGGAAGACACCATTATCATCATCCCAAATAATCTTATCGCCACCATTAATATCACCTTCCTGAACAGCATCTCCTGCAAACATCGCCCAGATTCCTGCGCCTACAGATGTCTGTTTGTTGATACCCGCAGCGGGATTGGCTGATGTTGTAAAATCATACGTCATCATACCATTTGCCACAGGAATTTTCTCTTCCGTCATAATGTGCATATGATTTCGATGCTCTATAACAAGGTGTAGGGAATCATTGCCGCTGTGACTTAACAAGCAGTTTTCTGCCATCATTATGCGTCCGTCATTCATCAAAATTCCTGCACCTCGTGCGACTTCATCTGCTATCGCAGTACTAGAACGTACTGACACCAAGACCCAATCAACTACATTTGGAGAATAATTGGCATTAGACCAAGTAGCACCTTCTGTTCCCATGTAATTCCACGGGGCAGCATTATAGGGTTGACCTGCGGGAGTATTGGGTAGCACCGAACCTGCTGAAGTTTCACCCGGCAAGATGTCGAGGTCATTCAGATCAGTATTCATCAAGCCTGTAGTTGCATCGTAAGGTCCTTCGAGAAAGACTTTGACATCAATATCGAGGCAGCTATCATCACATTTGAGGTCGCCGTCCGAATCTTCAAATATTTTTATATTTCTATAAAATGAATTACCGACAGCATTCGCATCATCATCTGCACTCAGGACGAGGTATTGGTATGTTCCTGTGAAATTTGTACCTAATGAGACGGTAAAAGTTTCCCATTCGCCGCTACCGCCATATGTTCCATTTGTAAATGTACCTGCATAACCCTGATTGCCATAAACTACAATTCGATGGTCGGGAGCAAATAGCAAGTCATTATCAAAAGCCACTTCGTGAATTTCGCCTTCTACAGTACTTTTGAAATCAAATTGGATAACCGTATTTGGCGTCACGTCATAGCTGATGTCGATGGCTTTCCATGCATTACCCACCATGTAGAGAGTCGCGCCATTATCTTGTACCAACGAAGTCCCAAAGTCTTGTCCTGCATCAAAAGACAAAACCGAAACCGCACTAAAATCATAGGCAGGACAATCCGCACAATCATTATCAATATCAAATGGACAAGCATCACAAAAATCAGGTATCTCATCAAAATCCGAATCCAACATATCATCGCCACCGGGACAAATATCCATATCATCACAGATACCATCACCATCACTATCGGGATTATTTGGATCAGGGCATCTATCCATATAATAATCCATGATTCTGAAATTATCAATATAAAATCCGTCTGTTTCCGTTAGATTTCCTGAATGTAAAAGGAATTGAATTTCAATATTTTGGTCTTGATATGCACTTAAATCTATAATTTCTTTTGTCCATTTTTCATTACCAATGTAAGCGGGTTGTCCATTTAAGTTTTGGGTGTTATCTGTCGCCATATTTGTCCATGTGACACCATTATCTGTGCTGATTTGGAGGCGGACATAATCATCGTTAAAAGTGAATTGATTATCCACCAATAAACCAAATTCATTTTTATTGGAAAGTCCCCAAGCTGCCCAGTATTCCATCACAGGCGTCCCCAAGCCACTTAATGTTACATTAAATGAGGTGCAATAAGTATCCGAATCTTTATCGACATGACCTATCGGCGAATCGGCAATACTCACTCCTTCGCGGCTCATGACGTGCGTGGTATCCCACATAATGCCCGTACCTGATGACTGAAAAACTTCCAGACCATTTTCTCCATCCGAAGCCAATAAAACGTTTTGTTGCCCAACAACCCAGCGTTGGATTTCCCGTTCAAATTCGACACCATCCATCGCTATCCAAGCCTCAATTTCGATAATATCGCCGGGTTGTGCATTCGCATCTACTTGGAACGAGAGGTCCCCTCCTACCCTACTGATTTGTCGCGCACCAATCGCAGGAATCACCGCTGAACCATCTAAAATAGTTACATTTGGTGTCAATGCAACTATATCCACACGGGAGGATAACGATGTCTCTGTCATGCCTTTATTGATAATATCAACATCCAGCATAACCGTAGAACCCGGTAAAATATCCGCATCATTTTGTACTTCAATATTTTTAATATCAGGGAAAGAACCGGCTACCGTAGCGATGTATTGCAAGGGATGAAGATGACGCTCCACAGTAGGAATAATCTCAGCTATATCCACCCAAAACCAAGTCCCGATTTCAGGTGTGTATGAGATGGAATTTTTGATGGCTGAATGATAATCCGTCGCGCCACCCGATGCTTCGTACAGCAAATCCGGCACAGAACCATAGGCATAATCGTGTTCGTGACACATATCTAAACCAAAATCTTCATAGTATTGACGCTCATTATCAGGTACTTCTGAGTGCAAATAAATTTCGCTGAATGAGTGAATACTGAAACTCGTCACAGGATTGACGACATCCAAAAAATCACGTACTACCTGTGTTTCAGGTTCGGAAAATGCGCCTGTACCGCGATAAGTGTCGTCACAGGGATTGGTGCTTGCACCGGGTCCGCCCCATGTACCGCCGTAGTTTCGATTCAAATCTGTGCCGATACATGAACTGCCTGCATTCGGACGGCGATTTTTGCGCCACATACCGCCGCCTGTAGGGTTTGTATCCTGATTGTATTGATAGCCATCGGGATTAACTAAGGGAACAAAAAATAATTCTCTGTTTTTGACCAAATGTGTCGCTAAACCATCTGTATTATAATTTTCCAATAACCAAAACATGTAATACATGACTCCCGCCATACCAAGTGGTTCACGAGAGTGATGCATAGCGTCGTAGTACACCGCCGTTTCGGTCGCAGACTCGTCTGTGTCGGCATTGTCAGAGATTTTTACTGCCCAGATGTCGCGTCCTTCGTAGGATTGTCCAATGGAAAATTTCTCCGTGATGAGATTGGGATAGTTGGCGCGCATTTCATCAAGTTTTGCCTCCATTTCTGCGATGGTGTAAAACCCCGCATGGCTGCCCAAAGAGAAACCGGGCATACTTGATTTCCGCATCAGGTCTTTTATTTCGGGGTCTTGCATCTGCTTTTCAATGCGTTCTTTATGATATGTTTCTAAGTCTTGAATTTGAACTTGATGAGGAATATCTGTACTCTGTACCGTTTCCAATTCTTGTTGTGATAAAACGGTGATAAAGCCATTCTCTTGTCTGATGGCGTGGTCGATGTGTATGCCTGCATCGTGTAGGCGATGGGCTTGTTCTTTGGAGGTGATTTCGATTAAAACGCGTGCGTGTTTTGGTGTATTATTTCTTTGAGCATTCAGATTTATAACGCTGATTAAAAATATCAAAACAAATGTAACATTCCGTGATGACATAACTCTAAATATGATGGTGGTGATTAACAAATATAAAGAATAACACAGTGGGAAAGATTGACTTAGAGTAGCTTATGTAGATTAATTCGCGTTATTATGTCACAAAATTATTATTTTCACAATCAATAAAATATGTATTTTTCTCCGAAATGTGACATTCAATATGATTCAAAATATTTTTTCAGCTTATTATAAGATGTATTTTTAACTAATATTTGGTGATAATGTATTTGGGGTTAATTGATGTTTAATTATAGAAAATTCTACCAATATTCGACCGCTAACGAGGTCATATTACATTTTGCCCAATAAACGGGTAATTCCGTTTTTTAATAAAAAAAGGGCAGTCGAAATGAGACTCGACTGCCCGTGACTACATAAACTAACTATTCTACTTCTTCAATGAAAATCCAAATTCCAATTAAATGATACTTTGGGAATTTTGAAATTCATTATTTCATTATAATTTCACAAACCTGCCTATGAAGATACGCCCATCATCCATACGTAGGTGAAGGATGTAAGCGGCTTCCGGCAGATGTTGTGTATTAATCGTAAGTGTGGTAGTCGGTTGCATTTCCTGCGAATAGACTTCCCTGCCTTCCATCGTGTAAATTGTCGTAGCTACAGATTGAATATTACTATTGGAAATGATGTCGTGCAAATCAACATTTATATAATTATTTGCGGGATTCGGGAAGACTTGTATGAGTTGATTTTCGGTAGCGAGTTTGTCGCTGACAACTTCTACATAAACGAAGTAATCCTCTACCTCACCATACGGGAATGAACCACATGGAGAAGGCGTATCTCCCCACTGCATGGCTATACGAATTTTCGCCGTACCATCAAGTATAGGTGGCACATTGATAGTGCCTGTTAGTGGTGTATTGCCGATGCTTGTTCCTGAGAATACTTGTTCGTTGGCATCGTCAAAATCGCCATCTTCGTTGACATCTACCCATATTGCCCAGTTCTGGTCGCGTGCTGCGCCAGTGAATCCGGGTGTGAGCGTAATCGGTACAGGTCTATTGACGACATGGAAAGTGAAGTCAGGGAAGGCTGCATAGCCGCCGTTGTTGCCTGAGTCGTTGAACTCGCCGTCAATTTCTATGGATTGGATGAATTCTCTACTTGTGTCTGTGCCTTGTGCTTCGCAGTGGTTGTTGCAGGCATCAGTCGGATCATCCGGGCAGTTATCTTCGCCATCACAAATACCGTCTCCATCAGTATCAGTATATGTACCAACACATTGGCAATCAGCATTGTAGGTAGAACCTATCGTACAAGGGTCGTAATCGTTACAAGGTTGATTGATTAGTGGACATGTAGTTCCACATCCTTTAATTTCAATATCATCGAGATATACATCATCAGCATTGCCGGAAGCATCGCATCTGAATCGAATACGTGTATTAGCCGTGAAAGGACCTGCGATAGATACGCTTTCTGAATAAGCAGTATTGTTCTGGAAATCTGTATTTCGCGCCCATGTTTGTATGGTCGTATAGTTGCTACCGCCATCGGTAGAGACTTGCAGCCAGAAGTCCTCGTTGTTTTCCATACTTACCGGATAGTAATTGAAATTGACCTCAATATCCGAGTAGGCTGATAAGTCCAAATTGTCTGTTGTAATCACAGATGTATTGGTATTATCTTGAATAGCTGCTGAATAAATACCTGATGAAGCATATGAGCTGTTGCTAGCTCTTCGTGCGTCAGAACCACCATCATTCCAGATACCCCAACCACCTTCGAAGTTTTCAAAATCAACTACATCATCACAACTGGCACTGACAAGTATGCCGATACAATTACAGTTCTCATCATAACGGTCATTTGCCGTGAGGACATTACCATCACTGCAAGGGGCATTGAGGATGCAATCACCATTTGTGAGGTCATCCGCATCACAGATACCATCGCCATCTGAATCCTGCAATGTACCTTCACATGCACAGGTGACATTATTGTACACATAGACATCATTTATTGTACAATCGTTATTATCATTACAAGGTGTACCGAATAAATTGTCATCAAATTCAAAACAAAGATCATCTGCATCACATACACCGTCATTGTCTAT
>JAHDEO010000467.1 GCA_020628725.1 Saprospiraceae bacterium | reverse complement strand
CGATTGGATGTCTGCCAGTATTTCTTTTGCTTTGTCGAATATTGCTTGTGACATGCGAGTTGCGAGTTGCGGGTTACGAGTTGCGGGTTGTGCAATCGCCCGATTTTCTATTTAAATTGAAAGTGAGCGCAAAGGTACGGAATTTTATTATGTTTTATTCTGATGAATGCGCTTTGTAAAATATGTTTTTGTGATATAAAAAACGGACTTGCTCGAAAAGCAAGTCCGTCTTCAAACATATTTATAAATTATTATTTACTTTTTGATAAATTTTTCTACCAAAACAGTATCATTTGACATCATTTGAACGAAATAAATACCTGCTGGGAAATCACTCACGTCTAATTGCAATTCGCGAGTGCTATTGCCATCTTGTGAATGTTGTTGCATGATTCTTCCGTTAATATCTACGATATTGATTTGTGCATATTCTGTCTCATTAAATGTGGTACGTATCGTTATTTCATCTTTGGTCAACGTTGGTGTAACCCACATATTCACATCATTATTGGATGTGCTTTGTTTGCCGTATGTATGGTCGGGTTGATAATTAAATTCTGCAAGACCACCTGAGATACAGAAACTATTGGTCTCGGAACTACCAAATCTACCACCACCACTGGCGAGTACTGTACCATTATTATCAGAGAGCGTGTAATCGCCACATGTAAGTCTTCCTCCTCTTGGTATGCCATTGAATACGCCACCAATTCCGATAGTAGCGATATTGATACCTGTGAGGACGGTAGCCGTACGACGTGGACACATACCATCGCCGGCAGAATCATAGAATGTCAAGGTATAACAACCATCAGGCAAACAAGCAGCGGGACTCAGATTGAGATTAGAACTTACAAATTGATTGCCATAAGGTCCGCCCGAAGCAACTACATTGCCATTATCATCCGTAATATCCCAAGATGATTGTGTCGGATTAGCGTCGAAATTAATATCGAGATTGACATCACCACAGCAGCTTGCTTGATTGAATGTACCCGCACAAGGTATGCAAACAGCTCCTGTACAGGCATCAATTCCTTCCATGTCGTTGATGGTACAGCTATTATTATCATCACATGCTTGCATTACCGTTTGTGAACAAGAAGTAGGCGTTCCCGCACATGGTACACAAATGGAACCATCACAAGCATCTACCGTTTCTATGTCATTTTCTGTGCACGGATCGCCATCGTCGCAAGCTTGAACCGTCGTTGTACCGGAACATGAAGCTATCGCAGTTCCTGCACATGGCACGCAAATCGAACCGTCGCAATCGTCTATCGTTTCCATATCATTTTCTGTGCAGGGATCTCCATCGTCACACGCTTGAACTGTTGTTGTACCTGAACATGAAGCTATCGCAGTTCCTGCACAAGGTACACAAACAGAACCATCGCAATCATCTATCGTTTCCATGTCGTTTTCTGTGCAAGGGTTGCCGTCATCACAGGCTTGAACTGTAGTTGTACCTGAACATGAGGCTATCGCAGTTCCTGCACAAGGTACACAAACAGAACCATCGCAATCATCTACCGTTTCCATGTCATTTTCTGTGCACGGGTCGCCATCGTTACACGCTTGAATTGTCGTTGTACCTGAACATGAAGCTATCGCAGTTCCTGCACAAGGTACACAAATAGAACCATCGCAATCATCTATCGTTTCCATATCATTTGTCGTGCATGGATTACCATCGTCGCAAGCTTGAATTGTTGTTGAACCAGAGCATGAGACTATCGCCGTTCCCGCACAAGGAACGCAGATAGAACCATCGCAATCATCTATCGTTTCCATGTCATTTTCTGTGCATGGGTCGCCATCATCACAGGCTTGAACCGTTGCTGTACCTGAACATGAGGCTATTGCCGTTCCCGCACAAGGAACGCAGATAGAACCATCACAATCGTCTATCGTTTCCATGTCATTTTCTGTGCATGGATTACCATCGTCGCACGCTTGAACTGTTGTTGTACCTGAACATGAGGCTATCGCAGTTCCTGCACAAGGAACACAAACAGAGCCATCTGAAGTGATAACCGTTTCCATATCATTCTCTGTACAAGGGTCGTTATCATCACAGGCTTGTGTAGTTGTGCAAGCCGCGTCGTTACAATCTATACATCCTGCACAATTATAATTTGCAGTTGCCGTGAATTCACATAAACCGGGTTGTCCGGGTTGTGTGCCATCATTGAAGCTGATAGTAGCAGAATTGAGGCTGCCGCCTGTCGCTCCACCTAAATAACAGTTGTAATCGGCGATGTAAAGTACCCATTGGTTGGAATTGATACCGCAAGTGCTGAATGAGCCATTTCCATTGGTATTACCATCTCCGTCAAATGTACCGTCAAATGCACCGTTGGATGTTCCCGGCGTAAAACAGACTGTTGTCGATCCGGTATTGCTGCCACCATTAAATGCAGAGCCAACCCACAGATCCTCCCATTCATAGGCACCACAATCAGGACTGTCTAACGATAGGATAACTGCATCTGTATTGTTCAAAGTAATATTCAAACATACCTCTATGATACTACCTAAACCAGTCGTATTCACTGTGGTCGCATTCTGTGCTGTCGGTATGGTGAAAGGTATTTCCCATATAGAAGGTTGAGTACCGCTTTGACAAGCTTGCGAGTCATTGGAGGTGTTTAGTGTAGTTGCACCGATAGTGCCTGTCAAGATAATATCACCACCCGGCACACTACAACATTCTACGGGGTAATTCAAGGTAACATCATAATTCACCGTCCCGGAAGCACCCGCAGCAACAGGGAATGTAGGACCACCATTTTGAGCAACTGTTACGTATGACTCGCAACCTGATGTAACTGTCCAAGTGGGTGCATCGCACGCACCATCCGTAAATGTTACCAAATCAGCTAATGCAAATTGCGTAGGGTCAGGATAAATATTCAAAGTAAGGATACCCGCGTCAATATCGTTTGCACCACCTGTGGAACACCCTACATTAAGATAGATACGTTCAGTGGTAGGTGCACAGTTTGGTGGATTGGTCAATGTATAAGTTGTACCACTGATGGGTGTACCACCTGCACTAATATAATTTCCCGAACTCCATTCGTAAGTAGCAGCAGTTGCATTATCTAATACAAGTCCGGTGTAAGAAGTTGGTAGTGTGTAAGTTCCAAGTGAAGCGCATAAATCTTCTGTTTGATTATAAGAGGTTGTCACCTGTGACGGACATACTATCGCACAGAAATTCTGACAGTTTTTACTGGCAACATTAGCCCTAATCAAATCACCCGGTTGCTGCCCAAATCCTAAGTTGAAATCAATACCTGACCCACTGACTAAATGGCAGTAACTCATAATCGTACCGAAAGCGGGGATAGGACCGTTGCAACCTTCGCCGTTGCCGGAAGCAGGACCACAGCCGTCAATGGCAGTGTTGTTGCCATTCCAGGCACATGCGTGGGTGTGTGGCGAACCAAGATTGTGTCCCAATTCGTGTGTGACGACTTCTACATCCCAAGAGTAGGTGGGAACATTATTGAATGTTCCGAAAATATTACTCACGCCTGTATTAAATGTACTGTTACACAAACCATCTACATAAGCGACTCCTCCACTACCATCTGAGTGTAGGAGATGTACAAGATTTCCATTGGTAGTGCCATAGCCTTGATTCGTAAGGTCATCTAATTCACTACCTTGATTGTAAGGATCGGGCATATCCCAAATCCTGAGAAAACTAATCGCTACTTGAATACTTTCATTGGCATATAGGGCAGCAACTTGTCCAAAAAGGGCATTGACATAATTGGTTACATTGGCAGTACTACTGCCTCTGTCCAAATAAAAAGAATGATCGACTTCAACATGTATTCCGACACAATCCAAGAGTGCGGAACCTTCAACTAACCCATTAATCTCAGGTAATTGCGAACCATCTATCGGTAAAGCTTGGCAATTAAAATCAAGTGTGTGATTGAAATCTTCATTCTCAAATAATACATGGTAATCGTTGTTGCGGAGTTTCGCAAGTGACATTTGTTTGCCATTATAATGAATACCTCCTGCAATCTCATCGCCTATAAATGAGATAGTTACAAGACTGTTGGGATTATCAGCTACGATACCCCAATAGTGTATGCCTTGGTCTATCTCTAAATCTTGGTTTGGTTTAGAAGAGAGTTCGGCGCGAAATTCATTGGTAAAAATATTGGCTTTGAACATCTGTAATTCGACATCCTGCCCTTGAATTGGAACAGACATTCTCAAATATTCAGCAGCATTATTGATAATGTTTTGTACTTGTGTGGAATTGATTTGTAGGATTTGTCTTTGGCTAAGTGTATTGCTTGCAATGGGTATTTGAAGTACACTTTCGTCTACTTCTTGCAAGGGAGTTCTTTGTTCTGTTAATGTGATTTGATTTAAATTTTCGTTGATTCTTTCGCTGATAGCATTTTGTCCGTAAGTAAACTGACAACAAAGGAGGAAGGATAGGCTAATGATTAGCCTGAAAGGGTGCTTAAACTTCATAACCGTTTCAATTTATTTGTTTAGTAATAAAAGGATGAAGCCGCAAGTTTGTGTTTTTATTTATCAGGGAATGTATGCAATTTTTTCTTACTGTGACATGTAAAAACAAAACAGACTTGCCCAAAAGAGCAAGTCTGTCAATGAAATATATTTTATGAAAATGTTCTATACAATTACTTCTTCACAAATTTTTCAACTAAAATAGTATCATTCGCTAATAATTGAACAAAATAAATACCTGACTCCAACTCACTCACATCCAATCGCAATTCACGTGCGACGTTGTTATCTTGTGAATGTTGTTGTATTACCCTTCCGTTGATGTCAACGATATTAATTTGTGCATTATCCGTTTCACTTAATGTGTTGTATATGGTCATTTCATTTTTCACCAATGTAGGTACTACCCACATGTCAATACCGCCATCATTTGTGCTTTGTTTTCCATACACATTATCCGGCTGGTAATTGAGCTGTGCTATACCATTTACGAGACAGAAACCGCTCGTTTCGGAACTACCAAATCGACCTCCACCACTGGCGAGTACCGTGCCATTACTATCCGAAAGGGTATAATCTCCACATGTAAGTGCCAGCCTTGGTATGCCATTGAATACTCCTCCAATACCGATTGAAGCGATACCGATTGATGTAATTGTCGAAGTTCTGCGCGGACACATACCGTCGTTGCCCGAGTCATAGAAATTCAAATCATAACAACCGTCAGGCAAACAAGCGACCGGAGTCATGTTAAGATTAGAACCATCGGCTTGAGTACCATAGGTACCACCCGAAGCTACTACGTTTCCGTTAGCATCTGTAATATCCCAAGAAGTTTGCTCAGGATTGTTGTCAAAATTAATATCAAGATTGACATTACCACAGCAACTTGGTTGGTCGAAAGTACCTGAACACGGCACACAGATAGCACCTGTACAAGCGTCAATGACCACTACATCATTGATGGTGCAAGTATCGTTATCATCACAGGCTTGTGTAATGGTTTGTGTACACGCAGCTACAGCCGTACCTGCACATGGTACACAGATAGAGCCGTCGCAATCGTCTACCGTTTGTACGTCATTTTCTGTACATGGGTCGCCGTCATTACACGCAACTACGGAAGTTGTTCCTG
>JAHDEO010000466.1 GCA_020628725.1 Saprospiraceae bacterium | reverse complement strand
TGTCATCAAATTCAAAACAAAGATCATCTGCATCACATACACCGTCATTGTCTATATCAGAAAATGTACCCGCACATTCGCAGGTGTTAATGTATTGGTCGTTTGTAGTACAATCATCACCATCGTCACAAGCGGTGCCTATTAAGGTATCATCGAAATTCGGACAGACATCATTGGCATCGCATACGCCGTCTTCATCTGTATCTTGAAGTGTACCGACACATTCACAGTCAGTATTATAAATATCATTAGTCGTACAAACATCGCCATCATTACAAGGTTCTCCAATATTACAATCTACATCACAGAGCAAATCACCATTCAAATCTTCATATATTCTCACATCTTTGAAATATGAATTGCCATTACGCGCACCACCATCGTGATCGGTGACAAAGAAGAAGTATTGGAATTGTCCGGTATAATAATTCCCGACGGGAATAGTGTAAGTCGTGTATTCGCCGTTACCGTCGTAGTTGTCGTATGTACCATTTCCCCAAGCTTGTGTGCCATATACTCTGAAGGTATAGTTGGAACTAATTGTTGAATTGGTATCAAAACCAACACCGTGAATTTCACCTTGTATGGTACTTCTGAAATCGAAAGAAACAACTGTATTTGTTGTTACGGTGTAATTAAGTGGAATGGCTTTCCATGCATTATTTTCCAGCCAAATGACATCACCGGGATTGGATACGTTTACTGAGCCATTATCTTGTCCGCCACCGTAACTGATAGGTGGATTTTCTTGAAAATTAATCGCCGGACAAGCATCGCCTTCGCAAGCATCGGGTATGCCGTTTTGATTGGTATCTATGTTGTCATCACCAATTGGGCAGATGTCATTGGCATCGCATACGCCGTCACCATCTGCATCTGCGAATGTACCTGCACATGGCACGCATATCGTACCATCGCAAGAAAGAACAGTTTGTTGGTCATTGGTGGTACAGGGATCGCCATCGTCACAGGACTGGACGGTAGTTTCTCCGGGTGTGTTACAGTCGATACATGAGCCGTCATCTACGATAGCATCAGGGTCATAATTGCAAGCTGTAACATCCGTACAGCCGGGTATATCGCTTTTGGTGTAGGTAAATCCGGTACAACCGAGATTGTTATTTTCATCAAGTTCAATGAGAACATCACCGTAATCTATAATTAAACCATAGTAATAAATGCCATCAGCAAGCGCATCGACAGAGTTGGCATTGGCACATAGTGGGCTGAATGGAGTAGTCGTGTAATTCGGCTGCAACGACCCGCCAAAATATCTTGTTCCTACCAAATAATCATCGGTTGTGATGTTATTATCTTCAGAAAAATAAAGCCCTACGCTATAACCTCCTGCTGCTCTGGCAGTGCCTCTATTCACGAGACTATACATTACGCAAGGTAATCCTCCACTTTCAGAGAAGGTACAATCTTCATAGAATTGTAAGTCAGAGAAACAAATTCCACCATAATCAACAGAGGTTTCAGAGCCATTGAGAATACCGTCAGTGCAAGTTTCGCAGGAGCCGTCATCTTCCTGTGCAGCGGGGTCGTGATTGTGGGCATCGTCATTGGCACAGCCAAAACCGCTTTGGCAAAGACATTCGGCTTCATCACTTTGATAATACGCCTCTATTGTATTTATCGAAAGCTGACTCCATGTAGTTCCGTTGCCGCCGGTGGAAGCCATGATGTCAGAACCACTTGGGTCGTGTGAAGCACCGAAGTTATGCCCAATTTCATGGGTTTGTACTATCGTATTACCAAATAAAGAATTTATCTCTTCATTGATATTATACTTAGAACTACCGCAGAGTGAGCCTACAGAAGCAAACCCTCTGACGGATGAGTTGCCGCTTGCATCTTGTAAATCTCTGGTCGTCCAAAATGACGCCAAATCATAGGGTAAGACAGTGTTGTAAGCGTTGCCCCAATCGCGAAATGATGCCAATAAAGGACCAACTACAAGCGTATCCAACCAAGGGTCGCAAGTATCACAATCAGACACATAAGTATCAACGATGGTAAAGGTGATGGGATTGGCAAATTCATCGTCGTAGCGGGTTTGTACGTCGTTGAGAATGGTGGTCATTCTGTCCACTGCCCCTTGTACTGAGCCATATTTTACGTACATCGAATAATCGGCAACCAAAAATATTTCGGCTTCGAATGTGGTGCAGTCGTTGGCTACGCTTTTTAGATTACCGTTTTGTGTGGCGTTTTTATATGTTTGGTCTTGTTCGATGTGGTTGTGTAAACAAGATAATTCAGTGCTGACGACATCATTTTTACTATAAACAATAATTTCGTCTTGTGTAGCTTGGACATCGAAGTAGCTGTAAGGCTCAAAGAAAATTTCGTTGTCGGGCGTGATGATACTACCACTTAAGAAATTGTCGTTTACAGTGAGTGTAACTGTCGAATTAGGAATATTTTGGGCGTAACCTCTAAATGTCAAAGGCATATTGGAGCCTTGATAGTCGGTATGAAATATTTGGGTTTCTTCCAATACAACATCGTATGTGCCGTATTCGCCGAGATTTAATCGGCGGTTGATTGTTCCGCTTTTTTGAGTAAAATCCCTTTTAGTCAGATTGGTATTGATAATTTCACTTTTAGTGAATATTTCTTGGGAAGATTGCGCTAAAATGGTTGTGGAAAATAATAACGCAAATAATAGTATTAAGGGGATTGAGCATAGTTTGTAATAAGTATTTGTCATTGATTTGTGCGTTAAACAGTTATTCAATACTGTGGAATATCGAATGAGGACGGTTGTAAGGTCAGCATGTTTAATCCGGTTAAAACAGAATAAAAACTTCCGGTAGTAACACTTCAGTAACTACCGGAAAAAACCTAACTATCCTGTTCCAAAAGTAAATACTCCTTGATTTACTTTCAGACAATTTTTTTAAGAGAAATTATGTCTTTTGACATTAATAAAAATTTATTTATAACTACTAATCAAATAATTACTTCTTCTTTAGAAATGTTTTTATTATCATATCGAGGGTTAATTATCTCTATTTATCGTATTTTTTTAACATTTTTTTCTGTGGATAAAGTAAAAAAGGTAAGCCAAATAACATGTACAGCATCCACTACAGGATACTTTTCGTAGCTAGTAAAACAAAAATTATTTTCATGAAATTTATGACTAAAAATGTCACTTTTCTTCTAACAATAGTCTAATAGAACAAAGCTTATTGTACAATAAACAATAAGCTTTGTGTGTTTTCAACACTAAGACTATTGCTAATAGAAACCAAAAATCCCAAAATACATCATCCGTTATCCACGCGTTCAGACCCAATTTTTATGCTTATGGACAATCATAAACTCATTCAAATACTCAACACTTTTGATAAGAAAGAATGGCGAGAGTTTAGCAAATTTGTTGAATCGCCTTATTTTAACACCGATAAACATTGTATCCGTCTAATGCAAATTCTTAAAAAAGAATTTGCAAAAAAGAGTGGTTTTCAACTCTCGCGTGCTCGTCTGGAAAAGTTATTTTCCAAAAATAATCCGTCAGACGCCTCACTACTCAATGTCAAACTAAGTTTATTGACACGGTTGGCAGAGCAGTTTTTCAGGCAGCAAGAACTTGAAGAAAATCCCTTATTATGCAAACATCTCCTATTAAAACGCTTCTTTAAACAAGGGTTAAATAACCATTTTGAAAGTACATACAGACGAGATATCGACTTACACGAATCGCCGAAAAAGGTCAATGCAGAGCATTATCTATATAAATACTTAATCCAACACGATTTTCTCCGGTATAATATGGCAGTCGATAAAAAAACTCTTCTCGCAAATGAAAATCTACAAGCTACTAATGAGTCTTTGGATGTATTTTACATCATTAGAAAGATTGATTTGTACAATAGAATGAGCATGATAAGGACGATATTTCAAAAAAAGTATGACATGGTTTCTTTTCAGTTTGTGGAGTCGATGGCACTATTACCATGCTATACCAATCATCCGATAATCCAGCTTTACTACGCTCTTTTTATGCTGCACCAAACCCCCAGTCCTCAAAATTTCAATCATTTGAGGATGACAATGAGAAAATATATCGGTGACTTGGAGCCGCCTTACACAAAAAGCTTTTATATCGCGAGTTCTAATTACTGTGCCGAGCAAATTAGGAAAGGAGAGAACTATGATGAGGAAGTACATGAGATATATGCAGAAATGGAAGAAGCAGGTCTATTCGCAACCCGGGAATGGACGGATATAAGAATATTAAAAAACGCCATTGTTTCCGGTCTGATCGTCAAAAAATTTGAATGGGCTGTCTATATCATCGAAAAATACAAAGACAAAATTGAACCGAGCATCCGGGAAAGTACCTACAATTATCTGCTCGCCTTATGTGCCATAGAGAAAAAAGAATTCGATGAAGCCGTAGGATATTTACTACAAGCCGGCAATGTTGATTTTGAATTTAACATGAATATAAAATCACATTTAATACAATGTTATTACGAACGCGATATAGCATATAACCGACATACGGAGCAGGCTATTCGCTCCTATAAAGTCTTTTTCAAACAAAGCAAATACTTTTCAGACCAAACCAAAGACATTTTCATCAACTTCGGCAACATCATACATTACCTCTATCGTGCGAAACATAATGAGGGTAGAGCCACAATCAAAGAAGCATTGAAAAAAATGGAACAGTATGAATCCGTGATGTATAGAGATTGGCTACTCGAAAAAATTGAAGAACTTCAAAACCGACCTATACGACGCGCCCAATATTAATCAAAATAATACCAAGAAATTGTAAAGTATGCGGCACAACATTGGTTCAGTCAAACAAATACTCAGATTCCCCGTCAAGTCGATGGGCGGGGAATCTTTAAACACTACCTACGTAGATGAAAACGGCGTAAAAGGCGATAGAATTTTTGCCTTAAAAGAACTCGAAACGGGTTTTATCGTCAGCGCAAAAAATCCTAAAAAGTGGAAAGCGATTATTGAATTAGAGGCGTTTTTAGAAAATGAAAAATTAAAAACCAGACAAATCCAAACAAGACAAGTATTTGATAATGAAAATGATATAACTAATTTAATAGAGAAATTAACTTCGAGAAAAGTATCGTTAGTTTCCAATTCAAATCAACAAGAAATCAGAGAGGCGGATAGAAGTCCGATTGAACAGGTAGGCAGCGACATCCGCCAAGAACCACTGGCTTCCGCAAGTCAAAAAGGGCATTTTTTTGATTTTGCACCAATTCACATCATAACAACTTCAAGTTTAAATCAGATAAGAAAATACTATCCGCAAGGCAAATTTGACCTCAAAAGATTCCGCCCGAATATCGTCATTGATACAGAAGATAAAACAGGATTTGTCGAAAATAAATGGTTAGGCAAAACACTACATATTGGAGCAGGTTTACAAATAAAAATTATCGAACCCTGTCCAAGATGCGTAGTAACGACATTAAAGCAAGGCGAATTAGAAAAAGACAACGAGATTTTAAAAACGATAGTCAGACATAACCAAGTCGAAAGCTACACCTATTATCCCGGAACTTTATTGAAAGGCGTACTTGGTGTGTATGGAGTCATTGAAAAATCGGGTAAGATTCATTTGGAGGACGAGGTCGTCATAGCAAGTTAATGTTTTCCTAAAAAATAATATTC
>JAHDEO010000465.1 GCA_020628725.1 Saprospiraceae bacterium | reverse complement strand
TCGCGTTACGAAAGCAACTGCATCAAATATTTTTGACTTCTTGCCGCACCTTCCATTTTAATACGCCCCTGAATTTGCGCTTCTTCCAACCTCAATTCTTTCTTATGAACGCGAGATAAATATTCATCGTCAATCATCAAAGTCGCTTTCGGGTTCTTAGCAACACCCTTTTTGACGCTGGCAGAGGTTTCGGTTACAGTAATTTGTTGGTGAACGGGTTCAATACACCCATTCACGGTGACTTGATACGTACCAATGAATTTTTTCTCCCATTTCTTCTTTGCTTTAAAACGTTTGCGAAGCGCAGTAAAAAACGGGTCAGATTTGGGTTTGGCTTTCTTCTGTTCCTTTTTTTCTTCTTCTTTTGAGAGAATAATCGCTTCCAATTCATTCGCAGATTCGCGGATGTAGCGGGCAAATTGGTCGGCATCCGGCATCGTCTTGGCATCAGAAGTCGCCGTGATACTCACCTGACCATTATAACTCAATACCGCGATAATCAAACCCAAACCATCCACCACAGGCGTCAATGCAAATATTGACAATATCTTATGACCATTCATGTACAAGGGAAATTGCGGTCCCGGTACATTCGTAATTGTTACATTAAACGGAGGATTATGATATTCGTTTAGATTGTAGCGACTATATACGCCTGCTGCGAGGTTCGCCAAGCCAAAAGGTACGGCATCGGCAAGTTTCGCAAGCGTTTTCGCGCCCATAGCTTTGTGCCGCACTTTGCCTCTGGAAGTTTGCTCCTGAATGGCTTCGAGTCGTTCTATTGGATCTTCGATTTGTGTGGCGATGGGGATGAGCATGTTGGAGATTTTATTTTTCATTTCTCCATCATCTTCTTTACGGATAGAAATCGGGACATTCGCAACAAGTGGTTGTCCCGGCAGCTTATCTTTTTCCACCAAATATTTACGAATCCCACCCGCACAAATCGCCAAAATCACGTCATTCACAGTAGCATCCATCGCATTTTTTAGTGCCTTGATACGTTCTAAGGAAAGCAGTGCCGTTCCCCAAGTACGGCGCGGCGAAATGGATTGATTGAAAATGGTTTTAGGCGCACCGGATGATTTGGGAATGTCACTTTTGACTTGCATCCGCTTACTCATTTGACCTTGTGCAACCTTTACCAATGTCTTTCCGGCAACTCGCGGAAGTTTCAGCGGGTCTTTGAGAAAATCAACGCCGCTCTTTGCCAGTAAAGTCAATTCATTGGGCAGCGGGTCTGGTTTATACGCACGCGGCTGCTCGTTCATGTCGGGCTTATCGCTGGGGTCAAAGCTCAATAAAATACCCATAATTCCCATACCCGACATACCATCAATCATCACATGGTGCACTTTGGAAATGAGTGCCACCGAGCCTTCCGGTACCTGCGATACATTATTCAAACCCTCCACAAAAGTCATACTCCACAACGGGCGACGCAAATCCAAAGGCGTACTGGTAATGGAAGCAGTAAGGTCACGAAGCGTCTCCCAATCAGCAGGGTCGGGCAACTTGATACGCTGAATGTGCAAATCCAAATCGAAATTCGGGTCATCCGCCCAATAGGGATAACCAAGATTCATAGGCACATTGACCAATCGCTGACGGAACTTCGGTACTTGATGCAGTTTGGTCGCAATATTGTGCTTAAAACCCTCAAAATCAATGGAACCTTCTATTACGGTAAGCGATGCAATGTGCATCGGACTTTTAGGCGAATCGGAATATAAAAATGCCGCATCATAACCCGAAATCGGTTTTACAGATGGGTCGAGTGCGTCTTCTACTTTAGAAAGAATATCTTTGAGCATAGTCTCTATAATGAATGAATGAATGAATGAGTGAATTTTGAATGAGTGAATATTTTAATGCGACAATGCTGAAATGCGTTAATGCGACAATGTTTATTTTACCAACATTTACTCATTTCGTCATTTATTCATCTACTCATTATTTTTCCACAACTCAAAGAACCGAATTTTTTTGAAATTATATAATATTTAAATGGAAAAAATATTAACTCAATTTAATTCCACGCCTTCTATTGAAAAATTATTGAAAGTAACCCGCCAATCCTTATTTCCTGTTATGGCTGCTTCAAAAAACATATGATAAGTCCAACGCGGCTCCGTATCGACAAACTCAATAGACAAAAGCGACTTACTGCTATTCTTAACTAAGGGTATTTTATTTACGACGGCGAATTCATCAATTCTTAAAATGGCTTTCTGAATTAATTGGTCTTTTTTACGGATGTAGTTTCCTATTTCTTGTAAATGTGTTGGACTTAATATTGTTATATCACCGTTATAAATAATGTTAGGATACTGTCCTTTTGCTATCCATTTTTGGGTGTTTTTTTCGTAATAAAATTCGCCTAATAGATTGCTTATGATTCCTGTTGATGTGTCCTTTTTAGGTGTTGGATATTTTGTCAAAATATTTGTTGAAGGTTCTATATAAAATGGCTTACCGCATGAAACAATCTTATCATTCGAATCATATTTAACTTCTTCGGATTTATCTACATAATCAAAAATACAATTTCGATAAGCATCTAAATATTTCGGTTGTATGCGCGTTAAGAACCTCGAATATACATCGTCGAAATCACTGCCCGTTTGACTATACAACCACCTTTTTACTAAAGTCGTATCCAGAAAAGTATGTCCTTTACCCATCGGTTCTCTTGTAGGCAACTCATCGATATTTCCTTGTTTTTTATTTCTGGATTCCGAATAATCCGGCTTGTAAGTTCGTTTTGCTCTCGAACCGGATACTTTTCTCAATAGCCATTTATTTGTCTTTTTCATCGTTGTGTAAAAACGTTATTTAAAGCTATAATAGTTCGCAGATTTAGAGAAATAAGTATGAAACTCCGAT
The DNA here is from genome assembly GCA_020628725.1 of Saprospiraceae bacterium. Lineage (GTDB taxonomy): Bacteria > Bacteroidota > Bacteroidia > Chitinophagales > Saprospiraceae > JAHDEO01. The sequence goes on along the minus strand of JAHDEO010000465.1, from coordinate 2,820 downwards.
TTTTACGACAAAAGATTAATGCTATCTTTACGTTTAATTTCTGACAATAAAATGGTCTGACAGCAAAGCGGTCTGACCTCTAAACAATAATCATGCAATCCACCTACATCGCTATTTTCTTCTGCGCTATCCTGAATTTCGCCGCCGGCTGCAAAAATACACCGCAACCCGATACCATTCCCAAACCCCAATTTGAGCAAAACGAACCGCAACCACTCCTCACCGGAGCCGACCAAATCGGCGAATATCTTTCCTTAATAGGCGAACGTAAAACTGCGATGGTCGTCAACCAAACATCAGAGGTAAACGGAACACATTTGGTAGATACTTTGCTGACTTTGGGCGTCAATTTGCAGAAGATTTTCGCACCGGAACATGGCTTTCGCGGCACGGCAGATGCAGGCGAACAGGTTGCGGACGGGCGTGATACGCGCACGGGCTTACCTATCGTTTCTTTGTATGGAAAAAACAAAAAACCTTCGCAAGAAATGTTAGCGGGATTGGACTTGGTGGTGTTTGATATTCAGGATGTTGGGGCACGATTTTATACCTATATTTCGACGATGAGTTATGTGATGGAGGCTTGTGCGGAGGCGGGGATTCCCGTCATGGTGTTGGACCGTCCGAATCCGAATGGGCATTATGTGGATGGACCTGTTTTGGAGTCGGGGCAAAGTTCTTTTGTAGGCTTGCATCGTGTGCCTGTCGTGCATGGTATGACGGTGGCAGAATACGCACGCATGGTCAACGGCGAAGGCTGGCTCGAAAACGGTGTGCAATGCGATTTATCGTATATTCCGTGTAAAAATTACAACCACAACACACCCTACGAACTCCCCGTCAAACCTTCTCCAAATCTACCCAATGCAAGGTCGATTTATCTCTATCCCTCATTGGCATTTTTTGAAGGAACGAGCTTCAGTATTGGGCGTGGTACGACGACTCAATTTCAAGTCATCGGGCATCCCGATAATAGGGTAGGGGATTACGAATTTACGCCTGTTTCGATGCCCGGAGCAAAGTATCCCAAACATGAAAATGTACTGTGCAAAGGTTTAGATTTGACTAAGTTGAATAACGAATCATTACGAAAAATTAATCGCTTGCAATTAAATTATGTGATTGATATGTATACGAATTTTGCGGATAAAGCATCGTTTTTCAATAGCAATAATTTCTTTAATTTATTAGCAGGGAATGAAACGTTGCAGCAGCAGATTAAATCGGGAATGAATGAGTCAGAAATTCGTGCGACTTGGGCAGAGGATTTGAGGAGATTTAAGGATATTCGCAAGAAATATTTATTGTATAAAGATTTTGAATAAAACATTATGAAAGGGAAAACTGCATTAATTAGCGGAGCGAGTCGAGGCATCGGAAAAGCAATTGCTTTACGCTTGGCGAAGGAAGGGGCGAATATTGCAATTGCTGCGAAAACGGTAGAACCACATCCAAAATTGGAAGGAACGATATTCACCGCCGCAAAGGAAATAGAGGAGGCAGGCGGACGAGCTCTACCCGTTCAAGTGGACATCAGAGACGAGGAAAATGTCAAGGCTGCCGTGGAGAAAACAGTAGCGCATTTCGGCGGCATTGACATCTTAGTGAATAATGCGAGTGCTATTAATTTGAGCAAAACGCCCGACATTCCCATGAAACGATATGACTTGATACACGATATCAATGTACGCGGTACATTTATGATGTCAAAATATGCCATTCCGCATTTGAAAAATGGTACGAATCCGCATATCCTGAATTTGTCGCCACCTTTGAATATGGACCCGGATTGGTTTGGTAGGCATCTGGCTTATACGATGAGCAAATATGGTATGAGTATGATTGTTTTGGGATTGGCAGATGAGTTGAAAGGTGACGGTATCGCGGTCAATGCGCTTTGGCCCAAAACGGTGATTGCAACGGCTGCGGTACGGAATATCTTAGGTGGCGATGAGTTGATTAAGTGTAGCCGTACACCTGATGTCATGGGCGATGCGGCTTATGAAATTCTCTCACAATCAAGCAAAACATGTACAGGTAATTTCTTTGTAGATGAGGATATTTTACGGGAAAAAGGCACGACGGATTTTGATAAATATGCGGTAGATACCAGTCGGGAATTATTGCCTGACTTCTTTTTACCCGATGATTAGTATGATTTAAGGAAAATAACCCTTCATATTTTTGACGAATATATTTTTTTTATTATTTTTGTGTGAGGAATTCATGTAATTCCAGAAAGGCTGCTCCCGTCATTACCATTCATTTATGAGTGGTAACCATACTATTGGTCTAAGTAAATGTAATATTTACCACTCGTATTGATGAAATATCAAAACTGGTAAATACAGACTCTCTATGTCCGTAAGTCATCTACTATAATCTATATAGCTTATTGGAGACTGGAGGGTAAGGTATATTTTTTAACTATTTAAATTTTTTATTTATGCTTAGATTAATTAGAACTATGCTTGGAATAAAGCGAAGAGACTTTATGATAATTAAAGTCATCCTGCTTGGCTTGTTTTATTTTGGGATATTATCCTCTAGATGGCCTGGTGCAAACCTCACTGTATTGGCTATATTTGGAGTAACAATATTACTCTACCTAATAGAGTCAAAGAGAACCCAAGCAGTATCTGACAGCTTTGAAGATGATAATTTATTTTTCAGGTATGGGCGTCCATTTACAAAAGTAACTTTACCGATTAAGATTACAGAATCCTTAACGCAAGAAGAGAGCAATACACTTTTTGGCGAAATGGCTGAAAGTATCAAACAAAGTATGAGAGAAGAAGTCGATAACAGAATTACAATTGG
>JAHDEO010000464.1 GCA_020628725.1 Saprospiraceae bacterium | reverse complement strand
TGAACGAAAAATACATTTCATATTCATCAAAAAAATAATTCTAAACAGCCTCTTAGACTTTTTGCATATTCTAATTTTGTTGAATGGTGATGCCGAAACAATTAGGTGTCGGGCAGCAGTTGTTTGGTGATGAAGTGACCGATGTACTTTCTATACTAATACAAGTGTTATCCGCATCACTTACACAACGAGCGATGACAGTCACCGCGTTGTCAGCATCGTAAGTCGGTGCTGTAGTACTCCATGTGGTGCCATTATCGACACTCCACTCTATGGAACTGCCTGCTTCACAAGCTGTGGTGACGGTGAAAACTCCCGGTGTAGCGGGATCGCATACATTGTCAGTGACAGCGATCACAGGCGCAGTGGGTGGAGCAGAACTGGCATCCACTGTTACGGTTGCTTCATTGGAACACCCTGTAGCCTGATCGATTACAGTGACGGTGTACTGATAAATATCTGTTCCGGGAATAAAAAATGTTGGGTCTTCTACACTTGCACTGCTCAGAAAATTAGATGGAGACCATTGATAAGCGTAATTGCCAGCGGGGTTTACCGTAATATCTAAAATCACCGATCCTGCAACACATGTAATATCATCTATGGCAATGGTCGGTGCAGGCTGAGGCGAAACCGCCACGCTAACAGGAATTTCCACTATACAACCCAAACTATTAATCACAGAAAGGGTGTAGCTGTTAGAACTTGTCCCTATAAATGTTGGATTCGCAATATTAGCATCACTCAAATCTGTCGCAGGTGTCCATTGATAAGACAAGCCTGCGCCCGGATCGTCCGGTCCAAGTACAAGTGATGCGCCTTGACATATTGTATAATTATCTGTAAGTGAAGGTGGTACTAATTCTACCACAGTTACGGTTACTTCATTGGTCGTTGTACAACCATTATCTGCTTTGGAAACTGTGTATGTATATGTTCCCGGAGTAGATGAAGTAAAGGTTGGATTCGGGGATGTTGGATCTGACAAATTACCATCATTGGGTGTCCATGTATAAGTGATACCTGCTCCGGTTGCATTATTTATTGAACCTATATCTACTGATTCATCCAAACAAACCGTTTGATTCGATGAAGTTTCGGGCGGTAAAACTCCCGGACTTAGGAATACGTTTTGTATTCCTACCGAATTACAGTCACCACCAGAAGTTACTTTTACTTCAAAAACTAAATCACTTGAAGGTAAAGGAGTATTTAACGTCGGGTTTTGGAGCGTTGCATCGTTCAATAGAATTCCGGGAGACCATTCATAAGTATAGCCCGACGGAACATTGTTTGTTCCTGTACCGTCTGCATTATCAAAACCCAAAATCACCGGCGGTGCAGATGGACAGAAAGTTAAATCAGGTAGTGTGAAGCTTGGAGGTATTGGATTTACTATAACTTCCACTACATCCGTGCTCACGCAACTAGACGGAGGCGGACCTGTAACCGTTACGGTAAATGTCTGATTAGCTGCTACAAATATCTCAGGTTGTGCGCTGTTCTCGTTTGTACCATTTTGATAATCACCCGCTGCTAATACAGGTGACCAACTATAGGTATAACCCGCAACTTCAGGCGAACCTAAAGTAACAATTCCATTATCACAGACATAAATATCCGAACCTGCATTTGCTACTGCACCCAAATCTACTCTCACGGTATCTATGACATTACATTCCGTTGCAATATCGGTGACGGTTACCGTGAAATTGGTACTAACATCTACAGTTGCAGTAGGATTGGAAATACTCGCATTATCCAGAAAAGCATCCGGTGACCATTCGTAAGTATAGCCCGGATTGCTGAGTGGATCACCAATAGCCACTGACTGTCCGGGACAAGTTGCTACAGGATCGATTGGATTGAAGGTGGGTGTCGAAAACCCGGGTAGGCTTACCGGAACATCCAATGTACAGGAAAGGGTAGGGTCAAGTTTGTTGGTTGCAACTACGGTATAGGTTCGTGCCACATTATCCGTCAATGTAGCTACACTGCTATCGTATGCATCCAAACCTTCTTGTGGTGTCCATGCAAAATCAAAATCAGCGGTTCCGATATTTGGTCCTGCAGTTGCCGTAGCCATGATGACACTACCTGCACCATTGGGACAACCACCTGAGACCACCTCATACTCCATAGTACAACCACCACAACCTACAATATAGGTAGTATCCAGACAAGTTGTAGTAACTCCGCCAAATGTATAAGTTACTGCTAACTCATAGGCTGTTACACCTCCGGCAGTATTGGCGGAAACGGGAACTCGAGGTTCATCCGTAGCTCCCAAAAACTGACTATCACCCGTCGTCAAATCGGGTAAAATAGTCCAACTATATGTCTCATCTATATCCGGGGTTCTATCTTCCAGACCAATTAGAGAAGGTCCACAACTTGTTTCTGTATCGTCGTGTGCTCTTGCTTCTATCACTGCAATCGTGACTTGGTCGTAAGTAACACATCCGTTGTTTTCGGCAGCTACGGTATAGGTAATCGGGTTAGAGAAATCCAATAGAATGCCAATTTCTTCATCATCCGGCAAACCGGAATTGAATGTGAGTGAAGATTCATCCAGATTCCCTGATGCCGTTGAAACAAATACACCCGGTGCCCAAGCATAGGTGAATCCTGCTTCCGGTGCTGCTCCTATTGTATAATCATCTCCTTTACAAACGACAGCATCTACACCTGCAAAATCAGGTGTAGTAGGTGCGCCATTTGCACTTACTGTCACTACATCGCTCGAAGAACATACTGTTCCGTCCGGCTGATATAGCGTCACTGTTAAGGTATAGATTTCTGAGGTACCGGATGCCGGTGTAGCTACGGGGTTCGGACAATTGGTACAACTCAAAGTACCTGTATTGCCTGTCCATGTATAGGCTATGCTGTATTCTCCGGGAATAGGATTGCCTTCATCTACAATAGGGATACCCGCTAAAGGCGCACCTCCAATCGTTGCGCCTTCTCCATTACATACGAACTGGTCATCTCCACCTTCTGCCGGATAGACTGTTACGGTGGCTTGGTCAGCTTGTACACATCCTGCGGCATCTTCTACGCGCAAAGTATAGACTGTACTCACCATTGGATTTACGGTAGGATTGGCAACTGTAAATTCGCCATCATTCCAATCGTATATATAACCTCCTGCACCGCCAGAAGCCGCAGGTGAACCACCTATCTGAATGCTGGCTCCGGGGCAAATATAGGAAGTACCTCCCGCATCTACTTCCGGTGCAAAATCTGCACTGACCAATATTTCTGCTACTGAACTTGTAGAAAGTACAGTGCCTCCACAACATTCGGGTTCACTTGTTATTCTTCTATAATAGACAGTCTGAGTAGTAGGTGCCGGGGAATAATTTTGTAATTGCCCTAAAGGACCACTAACATCCGTCCAAGGACCACCAGCCGAAGGTGCGGACTGCCATTGATAGACCAATAATCCATCGTTCTGGTCTTTGGGAATACCACCGACATAAATCTGTGGTGCAGTGGCACCATCTATCGCAAAGTCTTCTCCTACGAGTTGTTCTATAATTTCATTGCTACATACTGCTTGTGAAGGCGGTGTGAGTTCATCTGTGGTAATAGGAGGTGGATCGGGACAGAAATAATATTTGCCGATATAATAATCGTTGTTATTATTCCGTGCGGTACCATCGGTACTCAATTCACCTCTTCTACTACCAAAATAAACGGTATCACCGATGGCATAAAAACTGTTAATTCTATCATCCAGAAAGTCCTGCTGTGAAGCGCCAAAATCATTGACCACAGTAGCGGCACATATCGTACCATCTGGATTGTATTTGACGATATACGTACCATTGCCTGTCGAGCCATCAGTCGTGAAGTGGTCTGACGTAGAACCTGAATTAGAAAAAATCAGAGCGAACAGTTCACCGTTTTCATTGACGGCTATCATAGGATCTCCCTGCACCCCGCCGGTACCGCCATAAAATGTCGAGTAAGCAATGGCACCATTAGCATCTAATTTTGTGTATATCATTACCTCTCCCGAACCGGAATACGGCAAACCATTGACTACCGGATAAGCCGTATCGGGCGCATCAACATCTGCCATAAAATAGATTTCGCCATTTTGCACTACTATTGTTTCATAGGTATCTAAATCTATATTACCACTTAATACAGTACTATACACGATATTTCCATTGGCATCATATTTTGCCACCCAGACCCCTTCCGGTACATTTACAGCACTACCATCCGTAGTCGGAAAATCACCGGACGTGGTAAATCCATACATGTAAACATGGGTTCCATCAGCTGTTATATTCTGAGTCCCCTCAGCATCACTACCGCCAATATAGGTACTAAAGGCAATATTTCCGTTGGCATCAAATTTAGTTAAATATGTATCACTAGGACCTCCACTAAAAGTCGAGCCATCTGTTACGGGGTAGTCTGTAGAGACGGTAAATCCTGATGTATAAAGACACTGCCCTATTACCGCTAATCTATAGGATTCATCATAGTTATTGCCACTGATAATCTTGGAATATATTAAATTTCCCGAAGGGTCATAGCGTCTTACAAAGTGTCCCTGTCCATTGACAACTGCGCTACCATCTGTCGTAAAAAAGCCCACAGCATCATCAAGGTATCCGGTCACATATATCGAACCATCATCACCTACAGCAAAGTCATTTGTATATGTAAGACCTGATTCAATTCCTACCAGTGTACTGTAAAGAATATTTCCATTAGGGTCAATTTTGGTTATAAAAAACTCGAAACCATCAGGACCAAGTCCGGTGCCATCGGTTACAGGATAATCAGGCGATATAGTTTCACCAAGTATGTATATATTTCCCATAGGATCCACATCAAAATCTCTGATGCGTTCACGCTCTGCTCCCCCTACATAAGTCCCCAACAATTGATTACAATCAGCATCAAATATGGCAACATAAGTATCTATACTATTTGTCTGTGGTGAGCCATTTACCACAGGTGCCGGCGAACCCGGATCTTGTTCTATTGCATAATATGTTATGCCATCAATCATCTCCATGTATGGATAACCCGTGTTTGAGGGAACAATCGTAGCACAATCGACGAATCCGCCTTGTAAAGTATGTGGATAATCCATAAAACTCAAGGCAGCAAGCGGCTGCCCGACTTCCAGTTCCCAGTCACCGTCTGCTCCTGTAATATCATCGGAGGCAGCTATAGAAACGCCTAAAGCCGCTTCGAGATAGTCGATAGCAGCTTGCCCTTTTTCGCCTTTGGCAAATTCGCAGCCGTAGATATTTAAATGAGTGAATGGAACGGGGGATCGCGTGGATAGCCATTTGGCTATTTGCGCGGCGTTTTTCCATTCGCCTTCTATGTATAGCTCACCGGGCTTTCCGTGTGAGAATAGTTGGAAAACATGCTTTGAAGTTACAGTATTTCCTACCGAAATAGCCGGAAAATCTTTTACTGTTTTGTCAACATAAATAAAACTTTCAGCTACCATCTTGTGATGGTTTGTTGGCTGATGTATTGTTTTTGAATTATGTTGTTCATCTGCCTCCATTGCTCTATTAGCATAATGAAATGCTTGGTTAGCAGATGCTGTTGTGAATGTCATTAAAGACATTAAACATGCAAAACACAATAGTTTTCTCCAACGGGGAGATTGAAGTCTTTTGTAGGTTGCACTTTCCTTTCTGATGGGATCAATTACCTGTGTAATG
>JAHDEO010000463.1:407-5715 GCA_020628725.1 Saprospiraceae bacterium | reverse complement strand
ATGTAGACGGCAAACAATACGTCGCAGTCGTAGAAGGACGCCCCACTGTCATCGGCGGATTTATCGGTGGTGAATTAGGTGAAAATATGGTGAAAGCCACACCTGCCGGCGGTAAGGTATTGGTTTATGCACTGTAAATATTTTTACTGTAAAATGTAAAATAATCAAATTAACCGTCATTCTGAATCAAGTTCAAGGGTAAACGCATGAAAATATTTTGTCCCGATGGGACAACGAAAAATGTTACTTTTTATCAAATGCTACCGACATTACTGCCCCCGTCATTCGTCGGGATTTACAACTCTAACGAGGCATTTCAAACGTAAAAATGTTCCTTTAGGAACAAAATATCGGTAAAAAAACATCAAAAATACGTTTGGAGTGCCGTTAGGTACTCAATATTTGCTACGATAAAATTTCATGCGTTTGTTGGCATATCTGAATTTAGGAAAACAAGAAATAAGAGATATTTTGTTGTCCGAGTGTGAAGAATTAATTGCAATCGGATTTTCGATGATAAACAAACGGAAGAAATAGGAGAATCAAATTCAAATTCAAATAAATATTCAAATTCAAATTCAAATAAATATTCAAATAAATATTCAAATTCAAATTCAAATAAATATTTGCCAAAGGCAAATCAATCATTAAATTTATTATTTGCAATTGAAGTTGAAGTTGAGGTTAAAATACAATTTACAATGCGTTCACCAAGTTTTAATCCACCCCACAGAATATTAATGGGTCCCGGTCCTTCGGATGCCCATCCAAGAGTTTTGAAAGCGATGGCAAGTCCATTAATTGGACACCTCGACCCGCACTTTGTAGGGATGATGGATGAGGTCAAAAGCATGGTGCAAAAGACTTTTCTCACCAAAAATCATCTGACATTTGTAGTTTCTGCGCCCGGCAGTGCCGGTATGGAAACCTGCCTTGTCAATCTACTCGAACCCGGCGATGAATGTATCATTTGCATCAATGGCGTTTTTGGTGGACGTATGGTCAATATCGCCGAGCGATGTGGCGCAACGGTACATAAAGTGGAGACGCCGTGGGGAGAAGTGACCAAAGTTACACAAATCAAAAAAGCCTTGAAGCAATGCCCCAAGCCTAAATTGGTCGCGCTTGTACACGCGGAGACTTCCACAGGCGCAAGACAGCCATTGGAGAAAATCAGTGACTTGGTACATGAAGCAGGCTCCTTACTCATGGTGGACGCCGTGACTTCCTATTGTGGCGTACCACTCAAGGTAGACGAATGGAAAATCGACGCCATTTATTCCGGAACACAAAAATGCCTGAGTGCGCCGCCGGGTTTGTCGCCGGTATCGTTTTCTAAACGAGCCGTAAAGGTATTGGAAAATCGTAAAACACCTGTACAGAGTTGGTTTTTGGATTTGAGTTTGGTGAAAAATTATTGGGCGGGAGCCAAACGTACATACCATCATACTGCGCCTGTCTCATCGGTCTATGCTTTGCATGAAGCTTTGAGTATCGTTCTGGAAGAAGGCTTGGAAAATCGCTGGAAACGCCACCAAGATGTACATAAATATTTGAAAAAGAATTTGGAAGAAATGGGCTTTGAGTTCATTGTCAAGCCTGCCAATCGTCTGCCCAACCTCAATGCCGTCCAACTCCCCAAAGGCATTAAAGACGAAGCAAAACTACGCCGTCAATTACTCGATGAGTTTAACATTGAAGTCGGTGGCGGTTTAGGAGCTTTTGCCGGAAAAATCTGGCGTATCGGCATCATGGGGGAGAGTTGTACGAGTAATCATGTGAATGCTTTGGTAGGCGCATTGAAACAGATATTGTAATTTAGCACCTGAATCAAGCGTGAATTTTTGAATCCAAAACCATGAAATCTGTATTTCTGACCAATCCGTCTTTAAAAAATCAACTCCCCTGATACTGCTTAAAATTCTCCGCTTGCTCAATAATTTCCTGATAGGCTTCGTCGTGCGTGACGGGCGGATAACCGTGTTCATCTAAGGCAAGAATCAAATCCATTTGCAGTCCGGCGCGAATATCGCTGCGTTTATTCCAATCTACATATTGCGTTTTATCATCTACGATAGATTTGACCTTTTCGGCGAGTAAAAGGAGTTTTTCTTCGGGGTAGGTGAAATCATATTTGATAGCAATGGCTTTGAGAATATCATAAAACGCCTTCACTTCGATGTCAAGCCCCATTTCCTCCGCCGCGCTTTGTTCTTTCATCAATTCGTAATACAAATCAATAATTTCATCCGTAAAATCCTCAATCACATCACTGCGAAATATATCTGCACTACGTTCATTATATCGCTCTACAAGGGATTGCATTTTTTTCGTAAAATCAACGCCGCGTATTTTATTGATTTTTTTGAAATCACTGATTGCTTTGGCGAGTAATTTTTGAAGGAGTTTGATTTTGGTATGGGGCAATTTGATTTTTTCAATTTTTTTCAAATAATCCTCATCAAAAATATCTTGTTGCGGTTCGGCTTGTTCGCCGAGTTTATAGATTTCTTCGATGCCGTCACTTTCGAGGGCGGTTTGAATCATACGGCGGACTTTGGCGTTCATTTGAGCGATGTCGGGCGCACCGCCTCTCGTCAATTTGAAAATAATGGAACGCACCGCCAAGTAAAAATGCGTATAATCGCGCTCACGCTGACTGATTTTTTCGCTGCCCGAACAAATATCATACGCCGCTTTCAGCCGTTTGACCAAGTGCATAAAACGCTTCTCCAAATCCTGCGTTTGCTGCACAAATTCTACCGCCATATTGAGCGTGTGGAGTTGTTCCAACGGCGAACCCGTAAAGTATTTTGTATCGTCAAATTTATGGAAAATCCGAGCCAATAAATCCAAATGGTCTTTCACGACCACAACGGATTGTTGAATGTCCTCAAAATTCTGTTCTTCGCCTGTGCTGTATTTTTTCAGTGCCAGATTCATTTGTTTTTTGATGCCGATATAATCCACGACCAAGCCCTTTTCTTTGCCCTCAAATTTGCGATTGACCCGCGAAATGGTCTGTATCAGATTGTGTTGTTGAATGGGTTTATCAATATAAATTGTATCGAGAAAAGGCACATCAAAACCCGTCAGCCACATATCTACTACGATAGCAATTTTAAAATTGGACTTGGCATTTTTGAATTGCCTGTCCAATTCGCGGCGATAATCCTTTGTGCCGAGCATATCGTAGAGTTCTTTCGGGTCGTCTTTGCCGCGTGTCATAATCATTTTGAGGCGTTGCATTGGCTTGATTTCGCGGCGTTCTTTATCGGTCAATGTCGCGCCTTCTTCCGCTACTTTTACGACTGCCCATTCCGGGCGGAGCGCAATGACATTTTTGTAAAAATGATATGCAATTTGCCGACTACTACACACAAACATCGCCTTGCCCTTGACCGTCGCGCCTTCGCTGATGCGGTTTTCGTAATGAGCCACAAAATCGGCTGCTACGGCACGCAAGCGGTCAGGGTCGCCGAGTATGGCGTTCATATTGGCGGTGGCTTTTTTGCTTTCGTTGATTTGTTCTTCGGTGGCTCCGGCTTCTTCGGCTTGTTGGTAGTATTTTTCGATTTTTTTCAATTCGCTATTGTGCAAAATCACTTTCGCTGCTCTGCCTTCATACACAATGCGGACGGTGATTTCGTCGCGTACCGATTGGGTCATGGTGTAAGCATCCACCACCTCGCCGAATACATCCAAAGTCGCGTCCACAGGCGTACCCGTAAAGCCCACGAAGGTCGCATTGGGGAGCGAATCGTGTAGATATTTGGCAAAGCCGTAAGTCTTTTTTACGCCTTTTTCGGTGCGTTTTATCTTTTGGTCGAGATTGGTTTGGCTGCGGTGGGCTTCGTCGGAAATACAAATGACATTGTGGCGGTCGGTGAGCAATTCGGTATCTTCCGTAAACTTGTGAATCGTCGTCAAAAACACCCCGCCGCTTTGTCTGTCTTGCAATTGTTCCCGCAAATCGCTACGACTCTCTACGCTGCGAACATGGTGGTCGCCGATATAGTTTTTGGCTGCGCCGAATAAGCCCGAAAGTTGCTCGTCCAAATCCGTTCTGTCTGTAATCAATACAATGGTCGGACTGGCAAACCGCAGGCTTTTCATCAAGAGGCGCGTGAGGAAAAGCATGGTGTAACTCTTGCCGCAACCCGTAGCTCCGAAGTAGGTGCCGCCCTTGCCGTCGCCTTTGGGTTTTTGGTGGCGAATGATGTTGTCGTAGAGGCGATTGGCAGCGTAATACTGCGGATAGCGGCACACGATTTTGATTTCTTTTTGAGAAGAATCGGGCAGGTAAATAAAATTGCGGAGAATATCGCGCAAACGGTCTTTGTGCAACATGCCCTGTATGAGCGTGTAGAGGGCATTGATGCCGTCCACATCCTGTGCCATACCTGCGACCCTGCGCCATGCGTAGTAAAATTCGTAAGCCGCAAAAAGTGACCCCGCTTTGGTATTTGCGCCGTCGCTGATGACACAAAAAGCATTGTATTTCAGCAAGTCGGGAATGTCGCGTTTGTAGCGTGTGGTGAGTTGGACGTAGGCATCGTGCAGAGTAGCTTCGGGGCGTATCGCGCTCTTAAATTCAAAGACCACCAAAGGCAAGCCGTTGATGTATAAAATGCCGTCGGGGATGCGTTTTTCCGAACCCGTAATTTCGAGTTGATTGACGAATTTATAAATGTTTTTATCGCCATATTCCACAGCATCTTCGGCGAATATCTTGTCCAATACCGCAAGGTCGGGTTCGCGGTGGCGCGTGAGTCCGCCGTAATCTATCAATTGAATGTAGAGGTCTTTTTGGCTGCGGTCTTCACGGGTGAGTACAAAGCCGTCTGCCACCCATTTCATCACGCTTTTGTTGCTGTCGTAGAGGTCGGAAGCGGGAAGGCTTCGCAATTTACGAACAACGCTGTCGGCTTCCGATTCGGTCAAGCCCTCGGTGTCGTAGCGGTGCAGAAGATATTTTTTGAGGTCATCGATGAGGAGGACTTCATCGCTTCGGCGGGTGAGTTGATTGCCTGTGATGTGCGGGTAGCCTTCTTGTTGGAGTAGCTCTATAATCGCACTTTCCAGACGGGCTTCGGTGAATTTCATAGGCTTGTGTTATTTGAATAGGACATGGATTTGGTAGATTAAATGGATTCCTCCCCCCAACCCCCTCCAAAGGGGGAGATTTTCGCTGCGCGAAAAAACTCATGCGAATGTATGTCCCCCGCTGGCGGGGGTGCAGGGGGTGGAACTTTTTGTAACTGTATAAAAATCAAGGCGTTCATCCGCATTTTTGAGCATTTTTTAT
>JAHDEO010000463.1:0-397 GCA_020628725.1 Saprospiraceae bacterium | reverse complement strand
AAATCTCAAAATAAACCGTCTTGCTGAATTTATTTCAGCATCTCCCGGACGATGAAAACCGATTTTAAACAGAAGCTATTGACTAACATTGTGCTGGTAGTTCGGGAGATTCTGAACTAAATTCAGAATGACGCATTATTTATTTTTTTGTAAATGTATAAAAATCAAGGCGTTCATCCGCATTTTTGAGCATTTTTTATCCCGCAACTATCCGTAGGTGGACATGCGGGAGAGGAGGAGGGTTTGGAGTTGAGTGAGTTTTTGGTTTTCCCTTGTAAGAATTTCTTGATAGTCAATTGCTTTATGAAAGAAATGTTCTGTAAATAATTTATGTTTAGGTTTGAATATTTTTAAGTTTTCAATTAAGTTCTTACTTAAGTTTGGTTGCGCTCCACCT
>JAHDEO010000462.1 GCA_020628725.1 Saprospiraceae bacterium | reverse complement strand
TGCAATTTTAGCATGGAAAGTGGTGGATTGTTCAGGAATGGATTCGACAGATATTTCTCCCTTGTAAAGATGGACAATACGCTCACAAATAGCAAGCCCTACTCCTGCTCCCTCTCCTTCCCATTTATTGATTTTACTGAATATCTTAAAAATTTTGTCATGATAAGCAGGAGCGATACCTATGCCGTAATCTTTGATAGATAAGTGGTAATGCCCTTCTTTCAATTCATTTTTAATTTCAACATGACAATCTTCTCCTTCTTTTCTGAACTGGACGGCATTATCAATTAATTCGCCTAATAGCAAAATGGCATGTTGCATCTCCATTTTGAAGGGTACGCCCTCGCAGCTAATATTTAATTTGAATGATTGATTAGCGTATTTTTGTTGCATGTCGTGAATAATGTGTTGTGGGGAAATCTCTCTAATGTTGTCTATACTTTTTGCGATGGTGGTATATTTTAGCAGACGAGCAAGGTTGCGATTCATCGAATGTGCTTCGGAGAGAATAAATCCAAGGTATTCATTTCCTGTTTCATCCAAAATTTCAGCGTATTTGTTACTGAGCATACCCGCAAAACCTGTAATACCACGTATAGGCTCACGCAGGTCGTGTGAGATGATGTAGGCGAATTGCTTTAGAATAGCGTTCTGTTCTTCTATTTCTTTATTTTTCTCTTCGAGCAGTTGGATTTCTTGCTCTCTATCTGCGATGATTTTTTGTAGGTTTTTATCTCTGGATTTTGTTAATTCTTCTTGCGATAATTCATAAAGCATTTCATGAAATGGGAATGCTTTAGCAAGTTCGTTATTTTCTTTGTAAAACCGGACGACACTTTCCAATATTTCTTTTTTCTTCTTCAATAAACCTGACTCATTGGCATAATGTAGGGCTTGTTGGATGCTTATCAGAGCATTTTTTTCATCTTGTTGGTCAATATGTATCTTCGCTATGAAATGCAAAATTCCGCAACAGTGATGATTGCTGGACATTTTTTCTGCTTCTTCCAATGCTTTCCTTTGTGTCTGTAGAGCAATGTCAAATTTTTTCTCTTGTCGGTAAATATCACCTAATGTGCTGATAATGTTTGTTTTAATGGATTTTGAATCCTTGTTTAATATAGCGGGAGATTGTTTTTCAAGAATTTGTAACAAGTCAATAGCCGCCTGCTTTGCTATGTCATTTTTTTTCATTAAAAAATGGGCATAGATAATGTTGTAGCTACTTATAAGAAACGTTTTTATTTCATTATTCTTTTCGGAAAGTGTTTGGGCTTTTTCCCAGTATTCAATCGCTTTGGTCCTGTCTTCAATACGGAAATAAATAATGCCAAGATTAATATAGACATGTATTACGTTATCTTTTTGTTTGAGTGACAGACAACTCAGAAAGGCATTGATAGCCAATTGAAAATTTCCCTTGTGCCAGTAAACTAGACCTTTGTAATTAATGATGTTGGAAAGATATTTTTTATCTTGAGGCAAATATTGGCGATGCAGACGCTGTGCCTCATTGAGTAGGGTCAATGCCTTATTGTTTTTTCCCGTATCATGAAGACATATTCCTTTCATCAACGTTCCTCTGACTTTATACTCAGCGTATTCCGGTTCTGTGGCATTATCTAATATCTTATCCGCTAACCCGAGAGCTTTTTCAGGTATTGTGCCTCTAAGATTGTCAGCTTCTTTATACCATTTTTCTAATTGTTTTCTTTTTTCAGACTTTTCCATATACCAATCGTTGAAATTTTGAACATACTCTTAAATAGTCTTTAATAGATAATAGCTTGATTACACGGAAATTAGAACGCGGAAAGTAGTAAATTGTTTGGGTGTTGATTCGACAGATATTGCTCCCTTGTAAAGATGGACAATACGCTCACAGATGGCAAGTCCTACTCCTGCTCCCTCTCCTTCCCATTTATTGATTTTATTGAATATCTTAAAAATTTTGTCGTGATATGCAGGGGCGATACCTATGCCGTAATCTTTGATAGATAAGTGGTAATGCCCTTCTTTCAATTCATTTTTAATCTCAATACGGCAATCTTCATTTTCTTTTCTGAATTGAACGGCGTTATTAATTAATTCGCTTAATAATAAAATGGCATGTTGGTGTTGCATTTTTATGGGTACGCCTTCGCAGCTTATATTTAATTGAAATGATTCGTCTTGATATTGTTGTTGGATGTCGTTTATGACGTGTTGTAAGTCAATTTCTTTGTGGTTGTCCGTGTTCTTTTCAATGGTTGTATATCGTAATAAACGGGCAAGATTGCGATTCATGGAGTGGGCTTCGGAGAGGATGAATTTCAGATATTCGTTGCCCGTTTTGTCCAAATTTTGAGCGTATTTATTATTGAGCATATTTGCAAAACCTGTGATGCCGCGTATAGGCTCGCGCAGGTCGTGCGAGATGATGTAGGCAAATTGCTTTAGAATGGCGTTTTGTTCTTCTATTTCCTTGTTTTTTCCTTCGAGCAGTTGGATTTCTTGCTCTCTTTCTGAAATGATTTTCTGAAGGTTTTTATCTCTGGATTTTATTAATTCACCTTGCAATACTTCGACGAGCATTTCGTGAAATGGAAAGGCTTTGGCGGGTTGATTATTTTTCTTGTAAAAATGAATGACAGATTCTAAAATGTCTTTTTTGATGTGTGGGAATTCATATTTTTTGAGATAATCTAAGGTTTTGTGTACATGGATTAGTGCATTCTTCTCGTCACCTTGTTCCAAATATACCTTTGAAAGGTCGCATAAAATATCGGGAAGTGCTGCGTAGTAGGAGATGTGTTTTGCCAAGTCTATTGCTTGGTTTTTCATCTCTATAGCTTTTTCAAATTGATGTTCTTTCTTATAAATTTCCCCTAATAAGCCGAGTGCAAATATTTCATAGCTTACAAAGTCTTTATGTGTTTCTGAATGTGTTCTTATGAAATCTAAGACATTAAGTGTTTCTTGTTCTATCGCTTGGGTGGCACCTACCATAAAGAAAACATGCAGAAGATTGCATTTGCCACATATAATCATTGCCAGATTGTTATTGGCTGTGCCCAATGCAATGACTTTTTGAAAATACTCCGCAGCTTTGTCTTTTTTGCCAATTTTATTGTAGGTAAGTCCCAGATTGTTATACACATTTGTACGTGTACGACCGTCACTAAGCGATACACAAGCTAAAAGAGTGTCAATTGCAAGTTGATTATTGCCTATCTGGATGTAAACATTTGCCTTGCCGTATAGAATTGATATGAGTTTTTGCTTGTCGTCCGGCGTGTGTTGTCGATGTAGGCGTTGAGCTTCGGTAAGTTCGTCCAGGGCTTCGGGGCTTCTTCCCATGTGATAATAACAAATCCCCTTTTCTCTGTGCGCTTCTACCAAATATTTGGCATCATCCGGCAGGATGACACTTGCAAGCACTTTGTCAGATAATTCTATTGCCTGTTGTGGGTCAGAGGGCTGAAGTATTCTTGCTTCGTCACACCATGCTGCCAATTGCTGCTGTCTTTTAGATATCTTTTTTAGTTGATTGTCAGATATTACATCCGTATGCATAACGCTATCTTTTCTGCTAATATCCGTCAAGATGTCTTTGAAAAGTAACTGGCTAATCTACAGATGTGACAGGCTTGATAAGTCGTATTTTTATGTGGTTTGCACTGTTTTTTACAGCATGTAAGATGGATTATTTTGGAATATTAATGTGAAAGGTCGTGGATTGATTGGGAATAGATTCAATAGAGATTTTACCCTTGTAGAGATGCACAATACGCTCACAAATCGCAAGCCCGACACCTGCCCTGTCGCTAGCCTGCTTATTGAGTTGATTAAAAATCTTGAAGACTTTTTTGTGGTAATCAGGTGCTATGCCGATGCCATAATCTTTGACTGAAATCCACAGTTGTTTTCCTTCAACTTTATGCTCAATTTCGATACGACAATCGGCATCTTGTTTTCTGAATTGTACAGCATTATCTATTAGTTCATAGAATAAAGTCCTTGCGTGTGCCGGCTTCATATTAAGTCGTATATCATCGAAGGTGATTTTCAATTGGAACGATAAAACAGCATATTCTTGTTTTATTTCTTTGATAATTTGGCTGAGCTTGACCTCGACTATTTCATCCTGTTTTGGTTTTTTGAAACTTGCATATTTGAGTAAGCGAGCCAGATTAGTGTTGATAGAATTGGTTTCAGATAAAATAAAGTTGATATACTCTTTGCCTTCTTTGCCAAGTAATTCACTATATTTTTTATCTAATAAATTAGAAAAATTCGCGATACTCCTGACAGGTTCTCGCAAGTCATGCGAAATAATACGGGCATATTGTTCCAAAATAGCATTATGCGCTTCTATTTCTCTGTTTTTGGTTTCTAATAACTGAATTTCTTTGTCTCGCTCTGAGATGATTTTTCTAAAGTTTTTGCCCCTCAACTCCTGAATCTGTTCTTCCTGTAGCGCATACAACTGTTGTAAGTAAGGAAAGGCTTTATGAAGATTGTCTGTTTTTTTGTAATGGTTTATGATTTCATTGAGTGTTCTTTTTTGTTCAGGATACAGTTTATCCTTCTTTGTATAATCAAGGGCTTTTAGCAGGCAGGAAATTCCCGATGCCTCCTCTCCCCGCTCAAAATGTATCTTGGCTATATCTATGAAAATGTCGCAAGATAAAGGGATGAAGTTCTCGGATTCAGCTAATTTAAGGGCTTGTTGTTGAAACTCGAAAGCTATATCATATTTCTTTTCAACCCGGTAAACTTCACCAAGCATATTTAGACTTCTTATGTGGATTCTACCCGATACTCCGTTCTTTTTTCCTTTAGTTTGTTCAGATAGCTCCAGCATATCTTCGAACCCCTTTTTAGCCTCCAAATTACGCCCCATATCAAAGCGGGCAAAAGCTAAGTTGTAAGCAAGTAAAGCATAATCTCTTGCATTACTTTCTTTATCAACTGCTTCGAGCCCCATTTCCCATGCTTCCATAGCTTTTTCCATATCTCCGGTGTGCTCATAGACCACTCCGAGATTGTTATATATCATAGGCATAGCAGGAAGGTATGAAAAAGAACGAGCTATTAATAGGGTATCCAGCGCAGTTTGATATTCACCTGCACTTGCGTAAGTAGCTCCCAATAATTTGTAAGCATCGGCTAAATTTTCTATGTCACCAAAAAGATGTTCGCGAATAAACCTCAGATTCTCCTCCAATATTTGAATTGCTGCATTATTATTGCCCTGAAAAAACTGTGAGACACCAATGGTATTCTGCGACTTGGCAAAATGGCTATATTCGCCAAGGTGAAAGGCTATCTTGCTTGCCTGCTCTGCCTTTTGTATGGCAAGATTCGGATGTGAACTTTTCAACTCTATAGCTTCTTCTATAAGTTGCATCATTTCAACACGTTCGGTAGCAGCCTGACTATCTTTTGGATATGTAGAAACATTTTTCATCAATGAAGTTATACGGCAAAGCTCAAGATAAGATGCACCTTATCAGTACAAAGCATTAAATTTAAAAAACCGCTATGAATGGCATTTTAACCAGCACTTGTGTACCAAGCACTTCACCCTGATTATTCGTCAAATCTTGAATATCTAAAGCGGCATATGAAGCACCATTTTTCATCGCCTCCAATCGCTCGCGGGTCACGCCCATCGCTACAGATTGATGTCCGGGTTGTTTGGATTGGCGGAGTTCGGCGGCGCGTTTTCTGC
>JAHDEO010000017.1 GCA_020628725.1 Saprospiraceae bacterium | reverse complement strand
GACGACCCAAAATCAGGCGAAGGCTGTCTCGGATTCAGCACAAGATTGGGCGAGGCAATAGAAATTTAAACCCCAAATTGACTAACTTCCGTTATCCAAATATTTACTCGTCAGACGAATCCCTTTATTCGGAGCAAAGATGGGTAGCTAAATTGAATCATGAACTCCAAACCAGAACGTCTTACTGAATTTATTTCAGTATCTCCCAAGCCACAAGCACAATGTTAAATATGAGATGTGAATTTGTATTTTACTTAAAATCAACATATTAGGTGTTTTGTGCGACATTGGTTTTCTATCGTTCAGGAGATGCTGAAATAAATTCAGTAAGACGGTTGCTTTTTTATTTTTTGACTCATGTACAGTAGTATGATAGTTGAACTTAAATATTAGTTTGATGTTAACATATTTTCATATTTATTTAAATATTTATTCGTAAATTGTATGAAAATTATGCAAATCAAAAAAATATCAGTTAAAAACTGTACACAAAACCACACTTTCAGGAATGTGTGTATGTTAGAAGGTGTTTCTAAAAGCATCTACATAACTCAAGTTGTGAATTATCCGCAAACTTGAGCAAATTCCAAATTCCAAGCACCAAATCCCAATAAAAATGTGCAAAATATGCCTGAATTGGGATTTGGAATTTGTTTTTTGGAATTTTTCAAGTTGTTCGCAACTTGAATTACATATTTTAAATTGAAAAATTCACACCAACTATGACCACCAACGAAAGTAGAATATACGGTACATTACTCATTCTTGCGAGCTTGATGGTCATCGCCCTCGTAGTGATGGGCGCCCCCGAAAGAGAACGGGTAAAATGCCAAGGCTATAATCTGAGTTTCAAGATTGAAGAAGAACGTGATACCTTCCTCATCGGCGAACGCGTGACGATTGTAAACGAGACAAATAACGTTCGTTCATTGGAGTGGATAGTGCCTGAAAAGGATAGCGTAGTAGTCGGAAAATCTATGCAAGAGCAGAGCCTTGTCCTTGTATTTACTCGTGAAGGAAAGAAAAATATTCAACTCAGAATCAACGATCGCAAAGATTGCACGACAGTTGCCAAGCGCATTTTCATTATGCCAAATTGCTCGGATGGTGTACAAAATGGCAGCGAAACCGGCATTGACTGTGGTGGCAATTGCCCCCTTTGCGATGGCAACGAAAATGTAGCCGCAGTATCACCAACAACAGGTAATACGCCTTCACCTCCACCTGTCAGAAGACCCACCTGCTGGGACGGTATGCAAAACGGCTCGGAAACAGGTATCGACTGTGGCGGAAATTGTACACGACGCTGCCCTACCAACACAGGCAATCTACCGCAAGCCTACATTATCCGCGTCGCAGGAGAATTGAAGTGCGGTACAGACATCACTTTCGATTGCGGTATTCCCAATAGCTACAAGCCCAGATGGTCATTTGCTGACGAAACAGGCGATGAAATTTTTTTTGGTACGCGTACTACTCATAAGTTCCGTAATGAAGGTTCATACAACATTCGCGTTTATATCGGCAACACGCAAGTCGGACAAAAGCGGTTTGATATAGCTCCCTGCTCCGGTAGCACTCCGGTGGCGGTCAACTCAATACCAACCCAACCTCCAACATCAAAGGCAAGTATCATTATGCCTAATCGCCTGAATTGCAAAGAAGTGTTACAATTCCGTACAACAAGCACACAACCGGACAATCGCATACGTTGGCAGGTCAATAATGTGGAAAAAATAGGACCGAATTTTTACCACACTTTTGAAAAATCAGGTAGATATACGGTAAAATTATATGTTGGTTCAAATTATGCTCCCGTTGATATTCGCACATTCGATATTAATTGTGAATCTACAACCGCAACTTCGACTATACCTTCCTCCACCAATATCGAATTATACGCCCTACTCAAAACAAGACTTCAAGAAATTACCGACGAATCAGCAAGAGCCTTCAAAGTGGTCACGAAAGGAGGTCCCAAATACCAGAGAATACTCGGCGACCCCGACCTCTGCAAAGGTGGCAAAACTACCGTTACAGTTAATAATGAAAACGAAAAATCTCTAGATGCATATTTTGAACAAATCATTAAAAAACAATACGTTATAACTGAAGTCCGCATAAGAAAGGACGGAAATTGCATAGAAAAAATTCTCATCAATCATCATAGGAAATGAGTTACGAGTTGCGGGTTACGAGTTACGAGTTGGTTTTAACGTGAATCAACCCGCAACCCGTAACTCGCAACCCGTAACCCGCAACTCATCAAACATGGCACTCACTATTCAAAACTTCGACCTCGGCAGCAAACTTGCCGTAGAAATCGCACAAAAACTCGCTAAAGAACATGCTCACTCCACATTCGGCGCATCGCATCTGATGATGGCATTGCTCAATGAGCGTGTAGGTATCACCAGCTTTCTCTCGCTGATGGGCAAAGACCTCAGCTACCTCAAAGGCTGGGCGCAATATCGCATGGACGAATACCGCACAAAGGGTTTGCCCGACGACACGCCCGAAGCCGACGAAGATGCCCGCAAGGTACTCGACGTAGCCCGTACCTTCCAACTCATGTTCAATCAAGGACATATCACACCTGTGTGCATACTTGCGGCACTCACGCGCCCGGGCGTAGGCTTTCCGAAAGGTCAAATGGGCAGCCTCCGACTCTCTGAAGACGAATTGGTAGAGGCAGTGTTGAATGATGCTTCATTCGGCAAAGCAGTGGGTGATAGCAATGGCAGTAGCAAGTCATCTGCCGCCGCTTCTGCGCCTTCTTCCGGCAAACATTCCGCCGAAAATACAAAGGCATTTCGTCAGTATTGTATTGATAAAATTGCATTGGCAAAACAAGGTAAAATTGACCCCATTTTCGGACGCGATAAGGAGATTGGGCAAATGGAAAATATCCTCTGCCGACGCACCAAGCCCAATGTCATCATCACCGGCGAACCGGGCGTTGGAAAGACGGCGCTCGTAGATGGTTTTGCCCTCAAAATCGCTAATGGTGAGGTGTCAGAATATTTTAAAGAAGCTAAACTGTTCCAACTCGATATTGGCGCACTCGTAGCGGGCGCAGCGTATCGCGGAGAGGTAGAGGATCGTTTGAAGAAGATATTGACCGAAATCAAACGCATGGATAAATTAATTTTATTTATTGATGAAATCCACATGATTTTGGATAAAGACGGCGGCGCAAAAGGCATCGCCAATCTCCTCAAACCCGAACTCGCGCGTGGCGAAATCAACGTCATCGGCGCGACGACGAATAAAGAATATCGTATTTATCTGGAAAAAGACGCGGCATTCAGCCGTCGCTTTGAAGTGATACGTGTGGAAGAACCAAGCGTACCGGGCGCGATTAAGATGATGAGTGGCTTGAAAAATTTATTTGAAGAACACCACAGTTTCAAAATCGGTGCAGATGCGGTTAGCGAAACCGCCAAACTCGCCAAGCGATATTTCCCGCAACGCCGCTTGCCCGATTCTGCCATTGATTTGATGGATAGAACGATGTCTTCCTTCCGAATTTTGGAGGACAATCTCGCGGCGCGACTCGAAAAAGCCAAAGCCGCTTACGCCGAAATGCCCAAAGACAGCGAGACAAAAGCATGGGAAGCATTTTGGACGGAAGCCGTCAACACCCTCTCGCCCCTCGCCCTCGAAACCATTGACGTAAAAGCCCCCGAACCACAAAGTGAAGCCGCCACATGGACGGCGTACATTGACGAAGTATTTGCAGCATTGGATAAAGAAGCCGCCAAAAAACGCGAAGCAATCAGCCCCGACGATGTAGGCGCAGTCGTGGCAGACGCAACGGGCATCCCCATCGGCAAGCTGCAAGGCGACGAACAAAAGAAACTCCTCGAACTCGAAAACATACTGACTTCCAAGGTAATAGGTCAAGACCATGCGGCGGAAATTATCTCGCGTGCCATCAAGCGCAGTCGCTCCGGCATGAAGGAAAAAGGCAAACCGATTGGCAGCTTCTTCCTCGTCGGACCAACGGGTACGGGTAAAACCGAACTTGCCAAAGCCATTACCGATGTCTTGTTTAATGATAAAAATAACCTCATACGTTTCGATATGTCGGAGTATATGGAATCGCATTCGGTATCGATGCTCAAAGGCTCGCCTCCGGGCTACGTGGGCTACGAAAACGGCGGGATGTTGGTCAATAAATTGCGCGAACAACCCTATGCGGTGGTCTTGTTTGATGAAATCGAAAAGGCGCACCCCGATGTATTCAAACTCTTCCTCCAAATCCTCGACGAAGGACACCTCACCGATACGCTGGACAAGAAGGCGAGTTTTGCCGATACGGTTATTATTTTCACCTCGAATGTGGAGAGTGAATGGGTCGTGGACGAGTTTGACAAAGGCGAAATGCCCGACGAAGCCGAACTCAAAGAACGCATGATGAATCGCGGTCATTTCAAACCCGAATTTATCAATCGTCTGGATTCGGTCATTCCGTTTTCGCCCTTATCGAAAGAAGATTTGGTCAAAATTCTGGACATCCAACTCCGCAATTTCTCCAAACTCCTCCGCGAACAAAAAATGACGCTCGAAGTCAGTCCGGAAGCCAAGTCCTATCTCGTGGATAAAGGCTACTCGCCCGCCTTCGGTGCGCGTCCGATTAAGCGCGTGATTGACAGCTATTTAGGCGATAAAATTTCGGAATTGATTATCGTTGGTGATATTCAGAAAGGGCAGCATATTACGGTTGGTTTGGATGGAGAGGTGTTGACTTTTTCGGCTGCGTAACGTAACGCGACGCTTCCAGCTCGCGCACTCGCGTATGGAACGAAACCAATGCGAGGAAGCGAGTTGGAAGTATCATTTTCCATTCCTACAATCCACTCACAATTTATTCTACTGTTCTTTCCTTTCAAATTAAAGGCACTCACAGCCTGAAATAGCTCCTTACATTAAATCACCCAACTGTTCTCACCTTCCAAACCAAAGGCATTCACAGCAAACATCGACAACCGCATAATAAGGTAGGCACTGTTCTCACCTTTCAAAACAAAGGCATTCACAGCTTGATGAGGTAAAAGCACAGGTAGAGCGTTGCTGTTATAACCTTTCAAAACAAAGGCATTCACAGCTTCAATCTTAGTATCTATATTAGGAATATGGCTGTTATAACCTTTCAAAACAAAGGCATTCACAGCAGTTTGTTTTTACATGGACAGTAGACGGAGGCTGTTATAACCTTTCAAAACAAAGGCATTCACAGCTTCAGAGTTCTATGCGTGTGATGATTTCATGCTGTTATAACCTTTCAAAACAAAGGCATTCACAGCAAATAAAAAAAATGTCATCAATGACCGTCAGCTGTTATAACCTTTCAAAACAAAGGCATTCACAGCGGAGCTACAGAACACACGCAAACCATAAGAGCTGTTATAACCTTTCAAAACAAAGGCATTCACAGCGGCTTATCCGCATAAAGAAAACGCAGGTGCGCTGTTATAACCTTTCAAAACAAAGGCATTCACAGCGATAGAGATTGTGATACAATAACAATCGGTGCTGTTATAACCTTTCAAAACAAAGGCATTCACAGCGCATCCACCATCTTCCATTATTCCACAATCGCTGTTATAACCTTTCAAAACAAAGGCATTCACAGCGTACAATTTTTGCAGCCTGTACCAAAGCACGCTGTTCTCACCTTTCAAAACAAAGGCATTCACAGCTACTAATGATTGTACATTGGGAATCCCCGTGCTGTTATAACCTTTCAAAACAAAGGCATTCACAGCTCATCAATTCTTCCATTTTATGGATACGACGCTGTTATAACCTTTCAAAACAAAGGCATTCACAGCGTATGCGTCATTTCTTGTTGATTATCAATTAAATAAGTTGATTTTTGGAGGAAAAAAATAAGATTTTTTGGAGTGTTTGAGGTGTATTTTGGGTATTTTTTTAATCCTAATTCAGCAATAATTACCATTTTTTACGAAGTAAATTTACTGTTCTCACCTTTCCAGATAAAGGCATTCACAGCCTACGTTACATAGCTACAACACATGAGTCGCTGTTATCACCTTTCCAATCAAAGGCATTCACAGCTAACTTTTCATGCGCTGTTTAACTTCTTTAGCCGTTTTCACTTTTCAAGTTAAAAGCATTGACAGCCGATAGAACTTTGAAAGCCTCATATTGCATGCTGTTCTCACCTTCCAAATCGAAGGCATTGACAGCGAAGTTTAACACTTTTCTTGGTCTTGTGTTGCCGTTTTCACCTTTCAAAACAAAGGCATTCACAGCTTTTAGGCATAATTAAACTTTTGTGTCCCCAGCTGTTCTCACCTTTCAAATCAAAGGCATTGACAGCGAAAGAAATCGGCATGCCTATCGGTAAGCGGCTGTTATCACCTTTCAAAACAAAGGCATTCACAACACAGCCATGAAACACATCCCTGTTCTTTTAGCTGTTGCCCCCTTCCAATTCAAAGGTATTGACAGCTAAACTTGGTAACAGAAACTAAGTCGTTTCTTTGATACCATTGGCGATTTCATTTCTGATAAGTGTGGTAAGTGATTCGTGAATTTTCCAGACTTCGTGGGCGAGTTCGGGGGTTTTGAGTTTGATATGTCCTTTGTCGTCGGTTTCGTTTCTTGCAGCATCTATGAGTCGGCGTATTTGAATACGGGCATCAAAGAATTTATCTCGGATTTCATCAGGCATAAAAATACCATGTCCTTGTGCGTAGAAAGTGTCGGGCATGGCGTTATCATAAAATTCTTCTGCAAGAGCTTTTCTACAATAAATGACTTTTTCGTGGTTTTCGCTTCTGACTATAAAGATGTTTTTGGGTGTTTCTTTATTCGCAAGATACGGTAGAAGCGACCATACGGCTTTACAGGCAGCGGCTTTATCTTTGTATTGTATGGCTTCGAGTTGGAGTATATTTTCCATTTCTTTTTGCTTGCGCCAACTACGTTGCGCCCACCAATAACCAATAAATGCCAAAAAGATAGTAACCACTATCCCTCCTATACTGACAGCAATTTTTGTTAATTCGTAATCTATTGTATATTCTTCCATGTTTAGTCGTTGATTTGTGAGATAATGTCGGTGTATATTTTCGCGGCGATGTCCAGCAGGTGTTTCACTTTTTCGTGTTGCGGGGCGTTTTGTACTTGGTCATGCAGCCATTGTTCGTGCGGGATTTGGTTGTGCATAAATGAATCACGCAATTCCATGATTTGCTCTACCGTTGGTTGGTCAAACGGACTACCGAGTATCTCGTCTTGCGTATGCCTGAGCAGTCGTGCGTGTGCGAGAAATTTCTCTTTATCCTTTTTCAATTTGTTAATCCTGACAGGGTACTGTGTAGCAAGTGTTTTTTCAAATTCGTACATCTTCATGATAGCTTGTTTGAAACTTTGCTTTTCGTAGATGTCAAGTTCGCGCTCTATTTCCGCCAACGGAATGGTACTGCCTTGCGGGTAGTAGTTGATTAAGCCCGTATTTTTGCCTTTGTAAAGGCTGTACAATCGGCGGTCTTTGAGGGTTTTTCTGAATCTGCCGTATTGCTTGACGGGCAAGGTAGCGGTGATGATTCTGCCTTGTAGCGGTGCGTTCATTTCGATTGGGATGTCTTGTATATTTTGCTGTGCTACATCGTAGCCTATGCGGTTGAGCAACCAATGGCTGTCACCGGGTTTGATGTCGAGCTTTTCGTCGGTTTTCATCTTTTGTTTGAACATTTCGGTGGTCATCAGCCACAAGGCGCGGTCGTTGCTTTGGGTATATCGGATGCGTTTTTCGTTGTCGAGTACGCGCTTGTAGAGACGTTTGAGGTCTTTGGCGGCGTTTCCGGCGGCTTGGGAATCGTCTTTTTTGTTTTGTTTGCGGAACTTGTGTTGTTCGTCTTTTTTACCCTTGATTTGTTGTTTGAGTTGGTCGGTTGCCGTCATACGTGTGTCCGTATTCGTTATGGGCGCGACTTGGTAATCATCGTTGGAGTAGTCGCGCGGCATTTGGTAACAGGTCTGAGTATCGCCTTTGAGCAAGATGTCAAAACATTCGGGAACACTCGCCTTTTCAGGTACTTCGTGACCTTTGGCGCGGAGGGCTTCCCTTATCGCTTCATTGAACAATCCGCGCGGAAGCATGACGGGCGCGTGTTTCTGTGTCGGCTTATCTTTTTCATGGGTAAAAAGGTAGTTTTTGTCATAGGATTTTTTGGTGTCGATTTTGAAAAATTTAGCGGCAGGACTTCCTTTGAATTTTTGCATTTTTTTTATGGCTTCATTTCTATCCATATTTCTGGTGTTAACGTTTCTTCCGCAATTTTTCAACCACTTGATTTTTGCATTGATATAATTGACGTAAAATTCATATACCGTATTGGCTTTTGACAGGTCTTTTGGATGCAAAAATTGATGTCCTACCTTGTTATCGTATAATTTTCTGTCATTGAAAAAGGTATGCAGACGTTCTTTATTCAAAGGGAAAAGGGCGATGGATTTTTGTATTTCGTTGTATCGTTCATTATTAAAAAGTCCTCTTCCGTCTGTAAAATAAACGATGTCTTTGGCGAGGTAAGTTGCCATGATACCCGCTTTGAGTTTTGAACCGTCTAAGTCTCTGCCTCTTTCGGCTTTTTTCAATCGGGTTTCTTCTTCGTCTATTTTTCGGGTGATTTTATTTCGTAATAGAAAATCAGGAGGAGTTGGTTTGTAATCCAATAAATGTTCTTTGATTTTGTCGGGTAATCCATTAAGCGGAATGCCGTATTTTTCTTTGAGGTCTTTATCAACTTCTTCCCTGCGATAATCTAATTCGTCTCTTTCATCAGCTGAATAATCATTTTTACTTCGTTTGAAAATTTTATCGCCCCAAGTTGCGAGAAGTTTTCCTTTGGTATTTTTAAAATCGGTGATGAATTTTCGGTAATTTTTCATGTATTCCTCAATCAACTTTTCCGCTTCGCCTTTTCCCGCCAAATAATCATACAAAAACAGGCTTTGTATTTCGTAAGTGCTGAGAATGGCATCGGGTAGCGGGTGCGAAACATTGAATGTTTCACCACCTTCGCTTGTGCCTTTACTTTTTATTTTGGAGAAATAAGCAGGTTGATTCGGCTTCAATAATTTTATTGGAATACGCTGCCCTACAACGTTGTAATGCGGTGCGAAAGGTTTGATGTCGTCTATATTCCAATCAGACGGTAGTGTATCCTCACTGATTTCATCCCAACGTGCGAAGGTCGTGAGTTTGTCGTCCATGTAACGACTTTTGCTTACGCCGAGTACTTCGCTTTCGTAGCCTCTCGCCACATTGATTTTACCTATCCACGATTGAAAACGCAATCGGTCAAACCTTTGCGTTTCATCAAAATAACGCATCGTCAAATGTGGAAATCGGTCTGAATTACGGCGCATGTAGCCGAGATTTTCCAAGACAATTGCATCTTCGTTTTCAGTTTCGGGTGTCAATTCTGTGCTTTTGAATTTTTCCTTATCCTCATCTGATAAATGTCTGAATATATCAACGGGACATCGGCTCAATTCCGTCAAGATATTAAATTCAAGGTCAGCACTCCCCAATCTCGGCTGCGGCGGACGACAGCAAAAGCGCGTCAGGGCTTCGGGCAGGGCTTTGTATTGTGCTGTTCCTCTGTATTTGAACCCCTTGATTCCACTCAAAAACGTAGTCGCATTTTTTCTATCCAAAAACAAACAAATCAAAAACACGCCTCCGACAAGCGTATATTCCTGATTATCAAACAAGTGAATATTTTTTACATGCTCAATATCTTCCTCGCTGATTTCGGGAATTTCCTCCACCACTTTATCAATATTCATCTGCAACATAGCAGTCAATTCGCCAATCGGTTCAATGTCAGTATTGACCGCATCGTGTACGTAATGAGAGGAATAATTACGCAGCTTATCCAATTGCTTCAAGGCTTTTTTGAGCAATTCGATGAACTTTTTTGTGTCAATTTTCTCTACATTGGTTGTTTCGTGCGTACTTTTTGTGATGTGTAGAAAGGCAGGGAAGTGTTTGCCGAGTAAAGTAGTTGCATGGTTAAATTTATCTGCCGTATTGCTTTTTGGGTTTTCAATGATTGACCAAAGGCTGGCAGTTTGCAATTGTTCTTCTTCTAATGTGTTCCAGTCTTTTGTCTCCACACGCTCTGATATGTGCTTGATTATCAGATAGAAATTGTGGTGAGCCATATTCAGGTAAGTCCCGAAATAAAACCTGTTGATGTGTTCGGTTTCTTCTGTGACGACATTGAAGAAGTTTTCTTCATGGATTGTAGGCGTGACGTTCATGGTATTACGATTTTTTTATGGTGAAATACTACTGTCACTCAAAGGTACAAACTTTCATCAATGACCTGACACTTGAAGTTGAATTTTATATGAAAACCTTACATCTGCCGCGCAATACGTCCGGCTTGCGTATGCGTATGAAATGCGGATTGCAAGGATTTCTTTTGTGTACATTCCACGACAAAAGCACCACATCAGAGCGAACACAAAACACCCTTCCAACGTTTCCTTTGTGTTCACTTTAATGACATTTTAAATCACAACACAAATGAATGTAAGCGAGTACGAAAAGCAATTTGACGAAATCTTAGACGGGAAAAACACCGCATATCCTTATGATTCCGATGAATATATAAATTATGTGAAGCTCAATAAAACAAGAATGAAGCGTTGGGCTAAAGTCGGTAAAATATCACCCGAATTAGCCGAAACCATAAAAAATATTCAACACACCCAAAACTGGATTTTGATTACCGAACCCTGGTGCGGAGACGCTGCCCACAGCCACGAATTTATAGTAAAAGCAGCCGAACTCAATCCCAAAATTAGCCTGATAGTCAGAAATCGGGATACGCCCGGTAGCGAAATTGACAATTACCTCACCAATGGCGGCAAGTCCATTCCCAAACTCATTGTACGAGATGCCAATGGTGAAGATTTATTTGACTGGGGACCAAGACCCAAAGCAGCACAAGAACTGTACATGAGTCAAAGAGCCGATACTTCGCTGAGTGATGAAGACAAAAAAAGAGCCCTCCAAAGTTGGTACAATAAAGACAAAGGAACAACTATACAGGAAGAGTTGAATATACTTTTAAAAGAATAAGTCTATTGTTTGTAACTCATTTCGGAACTAATCATTGACGGTAAAAACTGTTAGTGGTTAATTCCGATTTTTTAGTTATACCTCGATATTTGAGAGTGTAAAGACAAAGCGACAAAAATGATTTCAAATATATACTGGATAAACGAAAAAGAGATAGGAGAAAAAAGCCTCGGCACGATGGCACGACCAAGAGGAAATGACTGGTTAGAAGATGAAATTAAATCGCTGAAAATTAGGGAGGTAGATTACTTGGTTTCTCTTTTGGAAAGCGCAGAAATATGGGAATTAGGACTTGAAAAAGAAAAAACACTCTGTGAAGAACAAGGCATTCAATTCATCAATTTTCCAATCAAAGACATCAATACGCCAAATAACTCAAACGAATTTATTAGATTAGCAGGAGAATTAGCCAACCGCATGCAAGAAGGCAAAAAGGTCGTTATTCATTGTCGGATGGGTATCGGGAGGTCTTCTATGTTGGCGGCGGCAGTGATGATAAAACTGGGAATGAAGGGAGAAGATGTATTTGATATTATCAGTAAATACAGAAAAATGCAAGTCCCGGATACGAAAGAACAGCGCGAATGGGTTATAAATATAGAAGAGCAATTGAGAGAAGAAAAATAAATGTGTAAATTCATCTTTATAGGAACAATTTCTAAACTCCAAGAAATTCCATTTCACAAGGATAAGCCCGATTTTCATGTGAAGGCTTTGCCCGATGAGTTTCAAGCTGTTTCAGATAAATTTAAACATCCGAATATATACTATGTGGGAACAAGTGAGGGATGTGGTTGTGATTTTTATATTTTGCAATCGCTAACCGAAGAAGAAAAGAAGCGAATAAATGACAGTATCTCTCGAAAACTAAAACTAAGAACAGCGAAATATATCAGGCGAATCTTGGGACAGCAAGAAAAACAACGAGTAAATCAAATAAAAACAACACAAGAAAATGAGAAACACCTAAAGCAAACCTATCAATTGATAGAGGTCATCGAAAATGAAGTTCGAAAGAATGGTACGGTCGAACTCTACTGTTGTTGGGCTGAAGAATACGAATTCACGCCAAACAATCATCAAGTAATTCATATAAACAAAACAAAGCTCAAAGAAGGATTTGAAATTCAGGAAAGAGAATTTATCACGTTCAAAAAATGAAAAAAGTCCTTCGAACAAACTCTTAATTTAGCCCTGAAAACATAAAAAATATTACTATAGCTATCCTTATCCACACCTTACATACGTTTTTTTTGTTTATATGAAAGCGAAACATTGTCCTGATTATGAGCGTAAAAACGGTATAATTTTCGTATTAAAAATGTTCCGCGTATTTATTAATTTTAAGGCGGAAAACAAACGAAACAAAACTTGTTGAATTTCTACACATTAAGAAACGAACTTAAACGTATTTTTGAACAAAAAATGTAAAACCTGGACTAATGCGAAACATCATTACCATCTTTTTCATCCTATTTGCCCTCATTTTACATGAAAAAAACTACGCGCAAACCATTGATTTTGATGATTTTTACATAGAATCAGAAGATGAATTGAACAATTCGCGTAAATCGCAAATACAAGAGGTACTCCGCGAGTTTAAAATAGCATTGCTCGAAGATTTGGAAGATAGGGGAGGGCGCCTGCCAAATCGTACCTTCTACGATAATTTTGTTCCTGCCAAACTTCAGGGCTTTGATGTGCAATACAATCCCGAAATGGATAAATTTATATTTGGGAAAGCTCGTTACAATAAGATTAATGACCAGCTAACCATCACGACATATTTGTATGACATCATCCAAGAAGGAGGTCGGACACGTCTCGATGCGGTGACATACAATGTAAATGATGGTTTTCTGAATGTCTGTACCACTGAGCAAAGTTATACTCTACTTGCCGCAGATACCAACAATAAATTATTCCCCGGATTGCGACAGCGAGATATTCCAAAACCATTTCCCGAAACGAATAACCAACCTGCCGAAACTGTGGTCACACCAACCAAACCTAAGTCTAAACCCAAACGTCCTTCCGCTACCAAAGAGAAAAAGGATAAATCGGCAAAAGAGGAAAAACGTCCTCCCGTAACTACCAAAACATGTAGCAAGACACCGGCTGCGGTTGTCATTGGTACAGGCGCACTCATGGGAGTAGGAGGTTTTTATCTTCGTAGCAGAGCCTTGAAAATATACGATGAAGATTACAGACCGATAGTAGGTTCAATAGATAGTGATACGGAATTGACCAGAGCGCGAAGACCCAATCAAGTAGCGCACATTGTAGGTGCGGCAGGTATATTGACGGCAGGTGTGGGCGTTTACCTTTGGGCAAAATGTGCAAAGCGAAACAGGAGAGGCAATCTGGGACTCTTGCATGATCATCCTCAACTCCAACGCCTGCAAATCACTCCTGAACTGCAATACAATTCATTCTCAAACAAAAATACCTTTCACACAAAACTCACGTATCAATTTTGAATTTTGAATGAATGAATAATTCGAGTTGTCGCGCCATTATTCACTCATTCAAAATTCAAAATTCACTCATTTAAATTCTGCTATGAAAAAAATAATATACTGTATCATTGGTTTATCCTTGTTGTTGAATAGTGCTTGTCGTCTGGATAAACTCGATGTAGACTGCTTGGAACATGCAACTTTTGATCGCAAATATACCAATGCACACAATTTCGCTCCTTATGATATAAAAGAAACGACCGATGGCAGATACATCATTTGTGGAGTTGTTGATTATGATACAGATCAGGATATTTTTCTGATGAAAGTGGATAAAGAAGGCGAAGTACTCTTTTTTGAGTCTGAACGAAAACCATCTACAAATGAAATTTGCAATTCTATCACAGTAACTCAGGACAGAGGTTTTTTGATGTGTGGAAAAGTAGAAGGGAAAGCATATTTTGGTAAGTATAATTTTGAAGGTAAATTATTGGATGATACTAGTGTAGACCTTTTTAGCGAGAGTGAATGCCTGTGTATGACCGAATCCGGTGAAACCGAATATGTATTTTCAGGTCATGCAGTTAATCCACAAACAAATAACTCTTACGTAGGTACATTGAGCTTACAAGGACAATCACCTGTCGTTATCACACATTATCTTCCTAATCCCAGAGAAGGTGCCGAAAATGCCATTTCTGTCATTCCATCTAAAGGCGGATACACTGCGGTCGGGCATTCCAATAACGCTCCGCAAACGGGTGTTGGTACTGCGGTGCATTTTTACCGTTTGAATGAGAATTTACAAATAGTGCCCAATACCGAAAAATTCTATCATCTTGGTACACAGCAAGATGTAGCACTTGAAGTGTTGGAGGCATCAGATGGTGTCAATTACATGGTCGCAGGAAAATTGCATATACCGTATGTCGGAAACGATATTTTCTTACTCAAAGTCAATCCTAATGGAGAAATAATACAACGACATGAATACGGCGGCAATAGAAATGACCACGTTGATGGTATGATATATGCTCATGAAGCAGGGCAATATGTTATGGTTGGTTACTCCGCAAGTCAAAGTGCAGATGGAAGCGAAGATATGTATCTGGCAAAAATGCAGGAAAATGGTACGGTCGTTTGGGAAAGGACATTCGGCGAAACAGGCGTGAATGAACGCGCCCACACCGTCATCCCTACCGAATGTGGTGGTTATATCATGGCGGGTTTTGCGCAAAAAGTAGATGGTTCAAGAGAAACACGTATCGTCAAGGTAGACAGCAATGGAAATGTGGAATGATGATTGATTTAGTGATTTTAGATTTCATGATTTTTGATTTTTGATAGATTCGCGTAGCGAATTAAAAAAGGAATTTTGCAAAGCAAAATTCAATCAAAAATCAAAAAACGCTCAATCAAAAATCATTCGTTCCATGAAAAAAATAATAATACTCGCGTCACTGTTCTTCAGTTTCGTATTGAATGAAAAAGGCTTTGCCCAATCCATTGACATGGGCAATTACTATTTGATTTCTCAGAGTCCTTTGACTGTAAAACAGCAAGCTGAAATAGAATCCATCGCAAAGAATTTTGCCATTGCCCTACAAACAGACCTAACTGTAAAAGGCTACACTACACTCAACGATAAAAGTGTTCGACGCCATACCACCGAACTCTACGGACATCCCGTCACTTTCAATGCCGCTACCGGACAAGTGATTTTCATGCGCGTTCTCTTCGATGATACAGAGCGACTGAGCATCATCAGCTACATTTGCGATGTCACCAACGAATCAGGTAGACTTGTGCTCGACCCTGTTCGCGCCCACACATCAAGCGGACACATCAGCCTATGGTATGATGCCGATGAAAAAGCAGAAAGCCTACAAGCTACTGTAACGGGTTTATTCAAAACACCATCAGTAGATAATTTTGCAGACGAAACTTTCCTTTCTAATTTCAAAGGTACACCCGGAGATGATACGCTCACCATCCCCGAAACGCCGCGATTGACAACGACAAATACGCAGTAAAAGAAATCAGAGGTCAGAACATTTCATTGTCAGAAGTCAGATAGAGTTGAGATATATTCACTCATTCCATCTGACCTCTGACAGCAACGCGGTCTGACTTCTGACCTCTGAATTTAACGCCTGCCAGCCAAATCCCAACATAATTCGCCATCAAATCTATCCAATCAAAATTTCGCGTAGGAATATACATCTGCGTAAACTCCTCTATCGTAATAAACCCAAATACAATGCAACTTCCCAGCAGTATTTGCACGCCATTCACGGTGAATGTCTTTCCGCACAACATCAAATTTAGCAGAAAGGCTAAGGTTCCAATCAGTACCACATGCGCCAGTTTATCACCCCAAGGAATGTATTCGAGTATTTGAAAAAATAATAACTCACGACCTGTATTTGCAGCATATAGAATGTAGCCGATAAAAGCGAAAAATAACAGTGAGATGATGTGAATATGAAGTTTATTTTTTAACATAAAAGTACTTTGTTTTTCAAAGTTAATGATTTATACGCAGAGAGTCAATTTTTTAAGCGTTATTTTTGATTGCCCTACATTCTTAAATCTGTCCAAGTGGGTTTCAAGCTCTTGTCAATCAGTGCAAAACAACGAACTGAAACTCTTCCAACAGTTTGAAAGTCTATTGTATGCGGACGATATTTGGCTTGTCCAATAGGTTTCAACCCATTGGACAGTTCATGGCAATAGGTTAAAACCCATTGGATAGGGTGCTTCCTCTTCCAACGGGTTTTAACCCATTGGAAAGTTGAAAAGCTACATGGTAGCAGCTTCCACTATTTGTATTTCTTCTTCGGTCAATCCATATAATTGATATACTATTTGGTCGATGTCGTGGTCGGTTTTGGCGATGTCGGATTGGAGGGCTTGGACTTTAGATTTTTGTTCGTTGAAGTATTGCATCCACTCTGCTTGTTCTGCCAATCCAATGGGCTTAAAGGTTTGTTTTTCAGTGAGTTCGGGAGGCTTCGTTCCAATGGGTTTAAACCCATTGGAGGAGACGGCAGAGGAATTGGAAAACGCTTTTTTACGGGCTTTTTCCAGTTCTTTGAGAAATACCCCAAATTCTAATTCATGCCAGTTTTTGAGTTTTTTGGAGGGTTTTTCGAGTGCGTATTTGGATTGGAGAAGTTGGAGGAAATTGGATGTGATTTCAATTGGTTCTTTTGTTTGATGGATTAGAGACTTTACTTTTTCTGATAAATCTTCAATAGAATCTGTATCTATTTGTGGGAGTGGCATTTCTCTAAGGTCTTTTATTAAGACTTTAGGGAAGGCATCCTTAAATGAATTTGGAGAGGAATTGCTATGATAAAATGATAAAAGCTTGGAATTAATTATTCCCAAAATGCAGTAGATTAAATGTTCTTTTCCTACTCTCATCCTCATCCCATCAACGGAATTCGAGAACACCATTGGCGAATCTAATATTGCTGCTTGAATAATACCTTTTGATGTAACTTCTCTGACTACTATTCTTGGTTCCTGTGTGAAAAACCAGTCTGGAGTTCTTGGTTCAGCCAACCATTTACCGTATTTTAAATATCCTTCATTCCATTCGAGGGAGTATCTTTGAATATTCTTTCCTCCGATTAAGGGCAAGTCGGTATCCTCTCTTTTTTCAGACAAATGGAACTTTTTTTCTTTGGATTCTTCACCTGTTTGAGCTGGTTTTCCCATGCCACGCTTGTAAACTTTTACACCCCATATTATTTCCAGATAATCATCAAATTTATTTTCTGAATCTTGAATCTTTCTAACTATTTTTAGTTTATCGGGATTGGTGTAAACCGGAAAATCAAAATTCTTTTTTGAAGTAATCTCCTCTAAATTGATTTGGTATGATACATCATCTAAGTCCCAACGCTTGATATTCAATGTTTTTGAAGGGATACCGCTTGAGAATTGTAAAATAAGAGTTTCGACCGTCGCATCTGCGAAAGCTTGTTTTTTCGCGATTACAATTTCATCTAATTTCGTTTTTTTGAGTAAATATTCTCGAAGCTCTTTATCATAAACAGAAGTTACCCAAGCAGAGGGAATAATAAATCCTAATTTGCCATTATTTGATAAAAGGCAATTACCACGTTCACAAAAAAGTACATAAGTATCAATTTGATAACTTGCCACTGAGTAATTTTCTCTATAAAAAGAGTCATCCTGTGTAGAAATTGATGCTCCATAAGGCGGATTCCCAATCACCACATCAAATCCACCTTTATATTCGAGTGCGAAGGCAGTATCTTGGTCAACCACAAAATCGTTGATAATATTTTGCAATTCGTCAGAAGGTGGCAATTGGTGTTTTTTACGGTTGTTGTACACGTAGTGTATGGCATTGTCCAGATGAGTGTCTTTGTAGATATAGCCCGGTTTTTTAGATAGAGAGGCGAGTTCCCAGACATCGGTATTGGCACGGAAAAATTTTTGTGACCACAGTGGGCGTCCAATGGGTTTAAACCCATTGGATTGAAACATGTAGGAACTTTTTCCTTTGATTGTTTTCACTATATCCGTTAGTTCTTCGTGTTCGCATACCAAAACCAAGTGTACGTGGTCTTTGCAGACATTATACGCGACACATTGGTAGTCTTTTTCCTTGATAATTTCACCGATGATTCGTGTGAGCGCGATTTCTTGCTCCAAATTTAGGTTGAAAGGTTCTCCTTTTTCAATGCCCAATTTTAACATTCGCTGCGATGTACGGCTATTATGGGTAGTCAATACAACATGAAAAGCCTGTTTATCTTTCGAGCGAAATACTTTCGGAAATTCGCGTTGCCAGTGAAATGCCTTATCTCCGGCAACTTCCGAGTCATCAATGAGGGAGTTGCCGCATTTGATGTTATTATTGAGACTGGTGAGTTTTCTGCCTTTTTGTGCAGTGCGTAGCCACAGGGAAAGTTTGGCGATTTCGACGGATTCTTGGTTGATGTCTACGCCATAAAGGTTGTTTTCGAGTATCGTGTTTTCGACCTCACTCAGCACCATTGCGCCGCCGAGTAATTTGGCTTTCAACTCGTCGATATATCCGTGTTCGCTGATAAGAAATTCGAGTGCTTGATTGAGAAAAGCACCGCTACCGCAAGCGGGGTCGCATATCGTGAGTGCCAGTAACCATTCCCGATAATCGTCCAGTTTTTTAACCAAAGATTTCAAGGTAGCTTTTTTTCTGCCTTTCCGGTCTTTTTCGTATTCGGTTTCGTCAATGCCGAGTTCAGTTTTCTTTGCTTCACAGAGTTTACCAACGGTATTATCGACGATGTATTTGGTAATGTATTTAGGCGTATAAAAAACGCCGTCTTTTTTTCGTTTGGTTTTGCTTTTATCGGTGACAATACCTTCTATCTCGGCTTGAATTTCTTCGATTTCGTTGAGCGAATGCTCAAAAATATGTCCAAGAATATTGACGCTGACCTCACTTTCAAAATCATAATTACTCAATTTTTGCGAATGTGTGTAGAGCAGCGTATCGTCGATTTTTATGTTATCTAAAATTTCGTCGGGAGCAAACAAACCGCCGTTGTATGCAAAAATATCGTGCTTTTTGCCCTTGTGACCAGTATTCATGTAGCCGAAATACTTTTTGAATCGGCTGTATAATGGTACGTATTCATCCAACTCGTCACGCAATGTTGTCCATTGCTTAATGATTTCGCGGATAGAATTGGGCGGTAATAGCAATCGGTCTTCCGCAAAAAAGATAAACAGAAAACGGTCGAGTAGTTTTTGAGTTTTTTTGAATAAGGTGAGCTTGTCATATTCGGGATTATTCTTTTGGATACTGGCAAAAAGTTCATTTCGGAATAACGAGTAATCTTTGTAAAGGTGTTTCGTAACTCTTTCTTCTTCGGTCAGCGATTCGTCTTTGATTTGTTTGGGTGTATTTTTCAGCAAATACTCACTTGATAA
This sequence comes from Saprospiraceae bacterium, assembly GCA_020628725.1. Taxonomy (GTDB): domain Bacteria; phylum Bacteroidota; class Bacteroidia; order Chitinophagales; family Saprospiraceae; genus JAHDEO01. The sequence continues at coordinate 13,451 of JAHDEO010000017.1, read as the reverse complement.
GCACAACCAAAGCACCTCAAAACCCTCCCTTGTGAGTTGGAATAGGTTAAAATCCTCAAAATCAACGGTATTGTCAATGTAAAATCGCAGCTTTTCAAAATTCGAGGTAATGACATACACGCAGCCGGGTTGATTGTTTTTATAACCGAAGGCTTGTTGTTCTATCTTGGCTAAATCGGTTGTTTTTGTACCTTTTAACTCAATGACTGCGTGTACTTTCAATGAGCTTTCCAATGGATTTAAACCCATTGGACTGATTATCGCCCCATCAGCTTTTTTCGCGCCTTTTACATTTTTCAATTCGGTGGTTAGGTTGAAATTTGGGTGCGGATTTTTGGTATAGCCCAACACATTGACAAATAAATCAATCAGAAATTCACCTTGATATTGTTCTTCTTTTGAATTTCGGATATTCTCCTGAATTACGGGACTATGAAAATGAGTGGTAAATTTTTCCCAAGCCGCATCGACTTTATCTTTATCAAGCCTTTTCAAATACTTTTTGAGAACCGAATTTTGGTATAAGCTCATTGGTCGTTTTTTGATTTTGTGTTTATTTTTTGTGAAAATACACCACATAGTCAAAATAACCAAACAAGCAGTAATTTCTCATTTAAGAAAATGATAAATTTCCAATGGGTTGAAACCCATTGGAGGTATGTGACGTGTTGTCCAACGGGTTTTAACCCATTGGGATGTATTGTACAATGGGTTAAAACCCGTTGGAGGAAAGGATTACCGCACCAGCGTCGCATACCCCTTATACTCATGCTGTTCCCCACGCCCATCCGTCAGCGTCACCAGATACACATACACACCATTGGGAGAAGGTTGACCACTATTGTTTTTACGTCCATTCCAAGCCTCGTTCGGGTCATTAGTTTGGAAGATTTGCTCGCCCCAACGGTTGAATATCAACATCTCAAAATCTTGTAGCGTCCAAGTGACACCTTTGCCCTTGAAGCCGTCATTTTTATCATCAAAATTTGGTGTAAAAGCATTAGGCAGGAAGTAAGTAAATTCCGGTGAAATATCTATCACTTGTGTGATGCTATCCGTACAACCGCTTGCTTGTGAGACATATAGCGTTACGTTATAGTAACCCGTGTCAGGATAAGTATACATTGGATTCGGCTGATTGGACGTATCGCCATTACCAAAATCCCATAGCCATTCTGTGTCATTTTCAGATGTTTCCGTGAAACTTACTTCGGGATTCAAGTTAGTCGGATTTTCAGGATTATAAGTGAAACCGGCAACAGGTGGTGCGGTGACTTGGATATAATTCGGTAGCGTCACATTGGTTACACAACCCGTTGGGGCAGTAACGGTCAAGCTGACGGTGTAAGTGCCTGTATCGTAATTTACCACAGGCTCAAGTTCCGTACTTGTAGTACCATTCCCTAAATCCCACAGTAATTCATAAGTAGGGTCAAGCGGCATGGTATTATTGAAAAAAGTCACGATATGCGGCGCACAGCCAAAATTATCATCCGCCTCAAAATCAATTTGCGCGGATGGAAACCACTCAATATCTTGCGAAGCCGAATCCGTACAACCATTCGCATCCGTTATGGTCAATGTAATGGTAAATACATCTGCTACGGGCGGATACACATGTTCAGGGTTTTGTTCTGTGGAAGATTCGCCATCGCCAAAATCCCAGTTCCACTCGACGATAGGCGCACCCGTTGCGATAGAAATATCGGCGAAATTCACCGCTGCATCTTCACATGAATAATCAAATTGAAAACCCGCAATCGGTATCGTATCCACTTGAATATAAGCCGGATATAGCGTTTCAATGACACATCCAAAAGGCGAAGCCAGCGTTAGGGTCACATCATAAGTACCTGTATTTTGATAGGTGTGAACGGGGTTAAGCCCTGTCGCTGTACCACCGTCACCAAAGTCCCAGGTCAGCGTCCAACCTGCAATAGAATCCGCTTCATTCATAAATTCCACCGTATGGGGTAGACAGCCTTGCGGTGCATCTACGTCAAAAGCAATTCCGGGTATATATTCCCAATTAATTGAATTTGTAATGGTACTCGAACAACCGTTTTCTGCCACTACGGTTAAGCTGACGTCATAAGTGTCAGAAACATCATATTCATGTGTCGGATTTTGTTCTGTAGAAGTATTCCCGTCGCCAAAATCCCAAGACCACGAGATGATGTCACCACCATTTGGCGGCGTCAAATCCACAAAATCTACAGGACCGTCAAGGCAAGTGCCATCATTCGGCAGGAAGCTCACCGCAGGCACAGAATCCACTCGTATTAATGCCGGATAAAACTCCGTTTCCTGACATCCAATGGGTGAAGTGACGACCAAATTCACATCATACGTACCTGCATACAAGTAGGTGTGTACAGGTTCTTGGTCTGTCCCTGTATTGCCATCTCCAAAATCCCAATCAGTTGCATAACCTGCTAATGGAAAAGTATTATTATCAAAGGTCACAGTCAAAGGCTGGCAGCCTTCGTCTTGGTCAAGTTCGACACTAATAAACGGCGTCGGAAACCAATCCACGACTTGCGAAAAGCTAATTTCACAACCATTATCATCCAATACAGTGAGGCTTACATCATAGCTACCGGGGTCATCGAAAGCATGTAGCGGATTCTGTTCTGTAGAAGTATTTCCATCACCAAAATCCCAATTCCAATTCGTGAGATTGCCGTCACCTGCTACGGTTTGGTCAAGGTATTGTGCAGGTTCGTAGGCACAAGAATCAAAGACAAAATTGAAATTGGTAGCAGGTCCTGCTTGCACGAAAACCGCATCGGTAAAGGTTTGTGCGACTTGGCATCCTGTAGGCGAACCAATCGTTACCGTGACATCATACATGTCGGGTGTAGTATAGGTATGTGTCGGATTTTCTTCTGTAGAAGTATTGCCATCTCCAAAGTCCCATTCAATCGTATATTGGTCGGTAAATGGTGTTGTATTATTTGTAAAATCAAGGGTAAATGGTGTACATCCCGCATTTGGAATATCAACCTGAATATCCAGTGAAGGGAAGTAGTCAAGTGTTTGAAGTAATTGATTTTCACAACCATTTACATCAGTAATTGTCAGAATAACATTATACGTACCGGGGTCGGCGTATTCATGTATAGGGTTTTGGTCGGTGGATGAATTGCCATCGCCAAAATCCCAAGTCCAGCCGTTGAGTGCGCCGTCACCTATCGTGGTTTCATCTGTAAATTGTACAGGACCTAACACGCATAAATCTGAATAACTAAATGCCATCGCAGGACCAACTTGTACGAAAACCGCATCCACAAAAGTCTCTTGACTCACACAGCCATTTGGGGAAGTCATTACCAAAGAAACGGTGTACGTACCCGGTGTATCGTAAGTATGAGTAGGACTCAAACTACCCGAAGTATTCCCGTCTCCAAAGTCCCATTCAAAGGTAAATGTAGGTGTAATTGGAATCGAATTATTTTGAAATGTAACCGTGTGCGGCGTGCATCCTTCGTCATCAAAAATAATATCAATTACCGGAGATGGGAAGTACGAAATATTTTGCGTGGTGCTATTCACACAGCCATTAGCATCCGTAATATCTAAGGTGACAGTGTAGGTACCGGGGGCAGCATATTCGTGAACTGGGCTATTATCGGAAGAGCCATTTCCATCTCCAAAATCCCATTCAGTCGAGGTAATCGCGCCATCGCCTTGTGTAGTGTTATTGGTAAATGTAATAGGTCCGAGTTCGCATGGGTCGGAGAAATCAAAAGCGGCTACCGGACCTGCCTGTACGAAAATAGCGTCGGTATAAATTTCTTCTGTAACACAACCGCTCGGCGAGGTCATCGTGAGCGTCACCGTGTACGTACCAGGCGTATCATAGAGGTGCGTGGGAGAAGTTTGAATGGAAGTATTGCCATCTCCGAAATCCCACTCAATATTATATCCGATATTTAGCGGCTCAGAATTATTTGTAAAAACAGCCGTATGTGGTGTACATCCTTCGGGTGCAAAACTTACATTGGTAACGGGCGAAGGAAAGTATTCTATGGTTTCTGAAAAATTATCTGCACAACCAAATTCATCCGTAACATCCAAGGTAACAGTATAAATGCCGGGAGCTGAATAATTATGCGTGGGACTTTGCTGAGTAGAAGAATTTCCATCTCCAAAATTCCACACAATATTCGTAATCGAACCACTACCTTGCGTGATATTTCCCGTGAAATCAATTGGACCAAATTCGCATAAATCAGAAAAGGAAAAATCAACTTCGGGCGCAGCTCGAACCGTAATTAGATTATTGTAAACTTCCTCACTCGTACACGCAGCACCGGGCGGCGAAATGCCAATTGAAACCGTATAAGTGCCCGGCGTATCGTAAGTATGCGTTGGTGCAAAATCCGTAGAAGTATTTCCATCTCCAAAATCCCAGTTAACTGTATAGTCGGCAGTAAATGGCGCAGAAGTGTTTGTAAATGAGACGGTTAATGGCTCACAACCTTCTGTGACACTTGGCGCGGTATTGATTACCGATGGTGGGAAATAATTGACGGTCTGCTCTAAGGTTGTCGTACATCCTTCCGAATCACTCACCACAAGCGTTACATCATAACTGCCCGGTGTAGCGTATTCATGTGTGGGGCTTATTTCGGAAGAAGTGCTGCCGTCACCGAAGTTCCAACTTGTATTTGTAATGGGCGCGCCACTTGCGGTTGTATTATTGGTAAATGAAATCGGACCAACGATACATGGGTCTGAAAAATCAAAGCCAATCAACGGACCGGATTGTATTTCTATACTGGAAAATGTTTCTGTACCTGTACAACCTGTGGACGAAGTAATCGTAAGTGAAACATCATAAGAGCCTTCTGTATCATATACATTTGTAGGTGAATTTTCTGTAGAAGTATTTCCATCCCCAAAATCCCATTCTACGTCATAATCATTAGTAAGTGGTTGAGAATTATTCGTAAATGTAACCGAATGACCACCACAGCCGATTGGGTCACTTACATCAAAGGCAATGTCGGGAGTGGGGTAGTAGGTGATGTCTTGTGAAATTTGGTTGGTACAGCCATTGACATCCTCTACATTAAGCGTGATGGTATAGTCACCGGGAGCATATTCGTGTGTAGGATTTTGGTCGGTAGAAGTATTTCCATCCCCAAAATCCCAATCATACATGACGCCGCCTGCTTCGGCGATAGTTTGGTCAGTAAATTGAATCGGGGCAAGCGAGCAAGGATCAAAAGTGATGTCAAAATCCGCTGTAATATCAGGATTTATCACTACGGTAATTTCTGCCGTATCAGTACAAGTCGGATTGCCGGGATTGGCTACAAGAATACCATTATAAGTGCCTATACCGGGAAATGTAAAAGTCGGATTAATAGAACTTGAGGTGAAAATATCACCATTTCCCGCATCAAATTCCCATAAATAACTATCTATCAAGCCGGTGGGGTCGCTTGAGCTTTCATTGTCAAATGTAACAGTGGGGTCGGCGCATTCATTGATAATGTAGCCGTCAATGTCCACTATAATATCAGCTTCAACGGCGGCGGTTAGCGATTGCTGGCAATTCACGACATTAAACTGAAAATCGCGTTTGGTAAGACTCATCAGCGTTTGTACGCCATTAATCGTTCGGTATTCTTCCACACAAACTCCTACTACAAACTGCCCCAACTGCGTTGGTATACCCGAAATCAAGCCCGTCACAGGGTCAATCGTAACAGTGGGATTGCCGCCAAGTGGTTCTGCGGCGGTGAAAGGTGGGGCAAAGAGCACTTGACTGTAAGGAGGGGAAGCAGGGTCGGGAACGGGCATATTTGTAGTACCTCCCAAAAATGGTGCGCAAAAACTATACACCAGTTGGTCACCTTCGGAATCAGTAGCCGAATTATCAAAATCAATATCTTGTCCGGCACAGATCACGATAGGTGGGAAGTCGTTAAATACAGGGCTATTATTACAGGTTTGTTGGGCTTCATCCGAAATATAAATCGTGTAGGTCGCACCCGATGATTGAGGATTGAAAATATTGGTAATAGAGTTATTTCGACAACAACGCTGGTATGAGATATGATAGCCGTTTGAATTGTATGGCAAAGTAAGCGTTCGCTCATAAACACCTTCTTCCACGCAGATATTACTCGGTGGTGTCAAGCAAGGATTACTAATTACGGGAGGAATATTATCATCTGAACTTAAGAAGACATTTTGTACCGCACCAAAAGGAATGTTACCATTCGGACCGGTATATACTTGGAGTTTTGCGGGGTTATCAAGTCCCGCTTGTCCTGCAAAACAATCGCGATATACTCGCATCGTAATGCGGTATTGGTTATTGCCTAAACATTCATACGATAAATCACCACCTACAATGTGTGTGGCATTTATTTTTGTAGAAAAAAAAGTAATCAGAAAAGCAGTCGCGAGTATTGTACAGGTATTTGTGAACTTCATAGCAAGATAAAGATTAGCCCGATAATTGTCGGGAAAGTTTAAGTGTAAGTATTTGCTTGTGTTAAGTGCTGATTTTAAGCTAATTGTGAATTCGGCTTAAACTTAAACTTATTCTTAAATTTCAACTTATTAAGACACAATATAATGATTATTGCCCTAACGTAGCAGTGGCTACAAAATGAGTATATGAGTAAATGATAAAATGAGTAAATGCTATACTTCTGAATTAAAACAAACATTTGAAATTTACTCATTTACTCATCTATTCATTTACTCATTTTATTTTGTAGAATGTCAGTCCACCCGCGTACACCCAACCTTCTTTTCCGGTTCGGGTGCGGATGTAGACCCAAGGCTCATTTTTTATTGTATTGTTGATGTTGATTTTTTGTCGGAAAGAAGTCCGTAGCCCATAAAATGCCACAGCTTCTGTCTTCGGCAGACGTGCAACAACCATGCTGTCCAAATGTGGCGCAACACGCATATTGAGACTATCTGCCGTCACATACAAGGTAGAATATTTTTCGTTGTTGGTTGATGTTCGTTTGCGTTTTTTTTCGGTGCGTGGTTTTCTGTTTTTTGTGGGTGTTTTATCAGAACCACATTGCTTAAATGACCACAATAAGAATACAATTGCCAATATAAAAAAGACAATCAATTCTAATCGTAAAGGACTATTCTCGCTCATAGGCAATGCTTAAATGCTTGAATGATGTAATGCTTAAATAGAGAATGAATGAGTGAGTGAATTTTGAATGAATGAATCAATGAACGATGTATTATTCATTCACTCATTCATTCAAAATTCATTCATTATTAATGCATTATCAATATCTTTCCAGCCGCACGGCTATCCAAATATATAAAATAAACGCCTTGCGCCCAATTTTCAGTATGGATGCTGTGCGTAATATTATTCATTTGAGCAGTATAGATGCGCTGACCTGTCGAATTAAAGACTTCAACCTGTTCTGCTTCGATATTTCCTGTAATATCAATTTGAACCCTGTCAGAAGCAGGATTTGGGAAAATACGTACATCTTCAACCACCGAAACTTCCTCATTACTCACTAAAAACTCACAATAATCCGGGTCAGGATTCAACTCAATGAAACCTTGCGGTGATAAATCACGCCCGTCAAATGCCGGGTAATTTTTTGAGTAACGGTGCATACGGAATTGCAAATTTTGATTGATGGATAATTCTGTTCCCTGTGCTACAGGAGCACCTGCCATCAATGGGTTTTTGTACTCCCACACAATCTCTTCATCCGGTGTAATCTCAAAACTATACCCAAAACGCCCCACAGCAATGAGTGTATTACCATTCATCAAACGTTGTACGCTCGACAAGCCCGTAGAATGCATTTCTTGTGGTACGGGACGCGTATAGGTCCAATCAAAATCATTTGGCAACCATGTACCGCCATCCATGCCGTATTCCCAACTATAGGCATCCAAGAAAATTTCAATGGTATTGACCGAAGAAAAATCTTCTCCTACACGGTTGTTGAAAATCATAATTTTGCCGTAATCAGGATGCCCCGGAGTCAACTCAATATCCGCCCAATGCGCGTCATGTGGGTAGAATAGCTTCTGGTCAGTAGAGTCGCCGGCGCGGTAGGTAGCAGGGTTTCCCCAGCGGAACATCAAGTCACCGCCTCTACCGCCCAAACCACCGATATGTCCTGCGGCTTGTTCTGTGGTAGTCGTTTGGTCAATAATCCAAATCTCATTAAAGGTAGGTACGCAAAGCATCAACTGACGCAAAGTATGATTATAATCCAAACCGTTGGCATGCATCCAGTCCGCCGGACCGCCGTAGTGGTTGATGTCTACGAGTTCGGGATGTGCGGCAGGGTCGCCATAGTTATCTTTTGTTGGGTCAAAATCCTGAATCAAGTGATCCCAGACACTCCATTCCCAAACGATAGATGCACCGCCCATACCGTCAGGTTCCAATTCGATGATGCGGTCGGGCCACAATTCGCCGTCATCCAACAAAGCCGGGTCGCGCCCTGCTTGTATCGCTTCTTCTGCTGTTTTCTTTTCCCATGCAATCGCAAATACATTCCCATTAGGATTCAGCGCAATATCGTGATGCAATCTATTCAATGAATCATTCAAGGTGTATTCCCACACGATGTTATTATCCCAATCACGGCATTCAATTTTCTCGCCACCGCCACCTGCGTGTATGTAAGGATTTGACGCACCGCCCTTGCCTTTACAAACGTAGAGGTAGCCATTTTCCGCCAAATAAACGCCGTTGCCGGGTCTGTATTCAGTGTCCTCCCAAACGTGTACGATTTCGCCGCAATTATTCAGTAGATACGCATTTCCTTGATTATGAGGGAAATGCAAGTTGTAACCGTCAAATACTTTATTGGCATTATAATCTAATAAACCAACAGTTACTTGGGCTTGGGCAAAATGCCAAACTCCCAATAAAATTAAGATAGAGCAAAGTAATTTTTGTTTCATAGTAACGAATACGTAGCGGAAACTTTAGTTGCCGCGTAAAATTTAGAATAAAGTCTAATGTATTATCCACGTAATACTCGCGGCAACTAAAGTTTCCGCTACGTGGGGTAGTTACATTTTTACAAATTTCTTAGTTAGAAATAAATTATTCTTATTATAAAATTTAATAAAATAAATACCTTGTTGATAATGGTTTGCGTTGATTTGGAAGGAAGCATCGCGCCCGTATCTCTCCTCTAATTTGCGACCTGCTACATCGAATATAACGGCACGAATCTCCTCTCCACTACTATTTTCTACATTCAAATGCAAAGTTACGGGATTTGGGTGGATTTTAATTTTATCACTCAAAAAATTAACATTTTCCGTAGTCGTTATCAATTCATATATTTTGCATTCGTAGTCGATGGCATTAAGTTCTATGGGTGTATCAGCAGTCAAATCTCTCCCATCAAATGCTTCATAATCAGGTGCGTAGCGGTAAGCACGAAACGCACCATTCTGTCCATTCATAAACGAACCTTGCGATAGCGGACCTCCAAAACTGACCGGCGCAATATATTCCCAAAGTATATCACCTGCTTCGTTCACCTCGAATATACGCCCAAAAGCCCCTTCGCAAATAAGCGTATTGCCATTGGGCTGTCGCTGCGAGCCGGAGATATTGGGAGAGTAAAAATCAACTGGCATGGGAGCTTCATAAGTCCAAGTCAATTCGGCAGGACCAAAGGCTTCGCCGTCTGTTATCGTATAATTTCCATTGGCATCCATTGGTGGCGTAATCACATCAACGGATGAATGTACATTGAAAGTCAAGCCTTTACCATTATTAAAAACCATAATGTCACCTGCTCCCGGATAACCCTTTGGAATCCAATGAGCATCGTGTTGTGCATAAAAGACACGGTCGGCAGACGTTCCCCTGCCATAGGTTTGCGGATTGCCCCAGCGGTAAAGGATGTCGCCCCCTTTGCCCGAATTGCCGCCTGTATGTCCGGCAGCTTCTTCGGTGGTCGTGCTGTGGTCGATGACCCAAAATTCGCTGTAATTACGGACGCTAAGGACGATTTGGTCGAGTTCGGGATTATAATTGACGCCATTGGTATGCAGCCAATCGGGATTGGCTGCTGTGTAGTAGTTGAGGTCAATCAGTTCGGGATGGTCGGCGACGACGCCGTAGTTGGGCTTGGTCGAGTCATAATCTTGGATGAGGTGGTCGAAAGCATTCCATTCCCATACCGTCTCTGCACTATCTACTCCAATGGGTTTGATTTCGACAATTTTATCGGGCCAAAACGATAAACCTACATTCACAGGATTGCGCCCTGCATCAATAGCATCCTGTGCTGTTTTGTAGTCCCATGCAATGATTAGGATATTGCCATTGGGCATGTATTCGACATCGTGGTGTTGGTGATGCACCGAATCTTGCGAATAGAAAAGTTGCCATTCTAAATTATTGTCCCAATCGCGGATTTCCAAACCGCCGCCACTGCCGCCACCAAGAAAAAACGAACTATTGAGGCGCAAGGTGCGCAACAAGCTGCCATCGGGTAGGAGATAGGCTGAGAGTCCGGGATTGTAGTCGCTTTGCCATTCATTGACCAAATAACCACAATTGTCGATGAGGTAGGTGCTGCTATAATTTATTGGTGGAAATAAGGTGTAACCATTGAATGCAAGGCTGTCGTTCTTGAATAAGCCGTTGGTTTGTTGGGCGTGTAATTGGATTGTGAGTATAAGGGATAAGCAGAGGATTAGGTATTTTTTTATCATAATACTGAACAGAGGTCAGAAGTCAGACCGCGTTGCTGTCAGAAGTCAGATGAATTAAGCTGAAAACTCACAAAGTTTTTTCCTCAATTTATTATCTGACCTCTGACGTCTGACAATAAAATGGTCTGACCTCTGATTGTTACGTTTTGAAAAATTTCGCCGAAAAATAAATATTATTTGCGCCAAATCCATTAATCACATAAATTCCTTGTGATAGATGACTTGTAGAGATTTGTAGAGTTGATGTATTAGTGCTTTCAGAATCAATGATTTGTGAGAAAATGGGCTGTCCCAACAAATTGAAAATATTAATTTCCTCTACATCACAATTGCATTGGATATTGAGATAATCATCGACCGGATTTGGGAAATAGTTGATTTCAAGGGACGAAGGCGGCTCATATGGCAATTCCAATTCTGACCAAAAAGAAGCCCACGGACGTGCTTGTTTGATGATGAGTTGGTTTTCGGCGGTGATTTTGTATTCTATTTCCATGGCGAAGCCTTCTTCATCTACCACATCGTATAATATTGCAAATTCATCGTGAATTACCGTCAAAAATTCTCTCATCAATTCCAGATACGGTTCGGTCATAATGAGTTGGTTATTGCCTGTGAGATTGGAATATCGAATGACGATAAAATCATCTTCTGTAACCGCGATTTTATCCAATAAAAGTTCTTCGGGAATAGAGAGTGCGTTTGGATTTGTAACCAAATCTTCGCCTACCTGCGTGTTGAGATAATAGGTGTTGTCAGTCTGATAAATAGGGTCAGTGCTAACGCCCACGCCATTGGCTTTTTCATCTTCATAATTGGGATGACAAAGCACACCCATCGATGCCTCATATTGATTGACGCGGTAAAAATCCCGTTCTTCAAAAGCACGGAAATTCCACATGCTCGCATAGACTTGTTTGATGGATTTGGAGATATGTCCTTCGTCCGGATGTTGTGTTTTGGACGTATACAAACCCGCACCGCTGAAACCCGGCAGGTCTTCATTATTCGTACTCGAACGGCAACGCACAGACGTACCCGCAGGGAAGGCATCGTGCATAATTTGGAGTTCGTCGAGCATCCATTGGGGCATATCGGCATCTTTGATTTTATCCCTAAATTCCTCCAATGCAGCGATTCGATACCGCAAATTCGACTTGAAATACGGGTTCGCCATCATCTCGTCGGCTTCTTCAAAAAAGCCGTTGTATTTCATAAATTCCTGATAGAAATAAAAGGGCACACCAAAGCCATTGGGAATCGTACCTTCGGGGAAACCAAAGCGTAGCATGGTCGCAATATTGGCGCATTTTGCGCCAAATGCATCTGACATCTCAAAGGTGATTTCATCTAAGGGCAAAATCGCGGTATGTGTCAAGTTCAATGGCGGATGTTGCTCGTCTTCGGGACGGATAGCATCAAACCAAGCATTGACCTCATTGGCACTGGCTTCTCTGATAAAATATTCGCCTTGTTCGATGCGATAATACACGTATTTATCCAATAAATTGGCGATAGAATCGACCATAAGTGGCTCACGCACAAAGGCATTGGGGATTTTATCTTGTATTGCCCGCAAATTGACATGAGAAAGCGGCGTTTGGATAAACGAAGTCATAATTCCACTCACGCGGGGCAGTGTATTGGGCAATGATTCATACAAAACGACATCGCGCGAACCGGGCGTTTCTTCCAAATCCATCAAGCGAAATAGACCAAATCCTTCCGCCACATTCAATGCCAAAAAATCGACATCCGCAAAGACTTCCGCTTCAAAAAGTATCGGGATTCGGGAAGTTTCAAATAGGGCTTGGTCGGCTTCGTATTCATCATTATTGCCATTTGATGTGATGTAATACGACAAATTATTTTTCAAAAACGGCATATTTGCCGCTATCGCTTCATGACATTTTTGTACCGTCAAAAAAGGATAGCCGCCGCCCAAGCTGTAATTGAAACTGAATACGCCCAATGTGCCGTTGGCGGCTGTGGTGGTTGGGTGATAAATCACTTCACCTGTAATGACTTGATTATTAGTGACATCAATATCAAGCGCATTGTGAAAATTGCCATGCGAAATATGTGTTTCGGTATTGATAAAATAAATTTTGGGCGTCGCGGAATGTATGTTGACGATTGAAAATTTGACAAACTCCTTATCGTTCAAAAAAGGTGCCCAGGGTACTTCGGTGTCAGAGGCAGATAAGGCTTTGAAATCAATCAGGCTGGTGACAGCAATTGCTCCGTTGGTGGGGTCGATTGGCTCGGCGTAATTGAATGGGTTTTGGTTAGGTAAATTTAAAAACTCCGTTATATCATCCACGCCGTCACTGTCCGTATCTGTGGGATTGCCAATTGGATATTCTAAGACTTGATAATGCTCAATCGGGTAAGCCTCAAGGGGTTCGGTAATGATTGTTGTTTCTGCCTGTCCTAATGTCATGGAGGTTGACCACTCAAAATTGCCTGTAGAACTGTGTCTGAGGTTTAGGATGTAATAGTGATTTTCTGTTGATGAGACTTCCAACTGCACTTGACCATTGACGTCCGTAGCATGACTCAAAATCGGCACTTCTTGAGCATATGAGAAGCCGCTGATTATAATGGGAATTGATGTGAACAAAGTTTTGAGTGTTTTCATTTTTTGTGAATTTTTGATGATAAGGAATGTTTAAAGAATAATATCAACATTTGGACGGCTTCTTTTACCCTTATTTTCCTCCTCGAAAACAGTCATT
>JAHDEO010000461.1 GCA_020628725.1 Saprospiraceae bacterium | reverse complement strand
AGGTGATTTTCGGATATAAAGTTTCACTCTTAGAATTTATACCACTGAATTAGTTTAATTTATAACTCGTTAATTTTCCATTATTAATACCAAAAAACAACACATCATCAATCAAAATCACATCCCGTACATCCCCGCGCAATGTGAAACCCGACTCCATTTGCGGTACGTAATCAAACGCCCCCACACCGTCACCACGCAACAATACGCCGTAATTTGCCGTCAAACTCCCCAAGCGGAGTTTAGTCTGACTTTCATTACCGCACAATAGCAAATCCTGATTCCCGTCTTGGTCAAAATCGAGGACTTGAATAGCGTTGACGGGTGCATATTGGGCTTCGATAGGAAGTTTTTGTGTCGTGAATTTTCCGTTAGAATTACTTAGAAAAAGTGTGGTTGGTGTATGATTTATTTTTAGGATTTTTGCATCATTTAATGTTTTTTTGGGGAAAATATCTGTCATACCCACATCAGCATAACTCGCATAATCCGTAAATTGCGAGCGTAATGGCGCGAGCTGTTTAACCAATTCATCACGAGTAACATACGGGTATTTTTTTCCTTGAATATAAAAACAAAACATCGGGTCTATCGAGCCGTTTTCATCAAAATCTTTATAGTACATTTCGGCGGGTTCATCGTTGGTCACTTTGAATTGAGTGTTGTTGCCGATGTTACCTGCGATGAGGTCGGGCTTGCCGTCTTTATTCACATCTGCCACTTCTAAGGTACGCCAAAATCCAGTGTATTTTTTGTCGAAATATTCGTTGGTGCGATTAGTGAGTTTTCCATTTTCATTTACAAAAATCGAAACGGGCAGCCACTCCCCTATCACGACCAAATCTTGTTTTTTATCACCATTCACATCCAACCAAATTGCATCCGTTATCATACCGTATTGCTCCAATTCGGGTGCGATTTCGGCGATTTGATTGGTGAATTTTCCTGTGCCGTCATTCACCAATAGCGCACTCGCGGGGGCTTGCGGGTACGCGCCCGGCTGCACACGCGCACCTACATATACGTCCGCGTGTCCGTCTGCGTTGAAGTCGCCGATAGCGAGTGTGGAGTTACTTTCATAGATTTTGGGGAGGGCATCGGAGCTTTTTGAAAAGTTGCCGCGCCCGTCATTCAGATAGAGTCGGTCTGCCAAGCGCGGGTCATTCGGCGTGAAATCGTGGTAGCCGCCGCTTGCGATATATAGGTCTTCGTGTCCGTCTACATTGGCATCAAAAATGGCGATTGCAGCATCTTCGATGGATTTATCTTGTTCAAAATCAGCGTTTTGTATGAGTTTAAATTTTTTATTTTTTGTTTGTAAAAATACTTTCGCAGCCTCACCCGCACCGCCCCCAATCACCACATCTTCCAAGCCGTCACCATTCAAATCTCCTTTTTCCATACACGGATTTTGATGAGAAAATTCGCATAATAATAAAGGCTGACGGTCAAAATCCCGAATCGTTTGTTTTGGATTGGTGTAATTAATTGGAGAGGATATTTCGGAGAAAACGGGTGTATTTTTTTGTTGGAAAATTGGCTTGGCAGTCGCATTTTTTTCTTCTAAAATAATGGTTTGATTCGCTTGAATATTGGCTAATTTTTCGGATTTCCCGGTCTGCCAAATCACTATTAATGAATCTATTTTACCATAATCACCAAGACCAAAATGCAGCACAGGCGATACCGCCGAAATATATCCGCGTGAAGGTTGCTGTTCGATTTTTTGTTGTTGATTATCGTAAAAAATGCTGATTTGTGCGCCCAATCCGAGCGTATTTAAATCTGCGCCTTTTAGTTTAATTTGTAAAAAATTATTATTCGTATTTATTTGTTGTTCATTTCTAAATATAGAAGCGGGTTTGTTGATATTATTAATGATTAAATCAAGGTCGCCGTCATTGTCGAGGTCGGCGTAGGCTGCGCCGTTGCTGTTGGTGATGTGGTGTAAACCCCACGATTTTGTTACATTTTTAAATTGCAAATTATCATTCTGAAACATATAATTGACTACATCCGAAGCGGGCATATTATTAATAATTTCGACCACATCCGCACGTTGCAAACGCTCTTTTTTCTCTACAAAATCATTCATAAAATTGATAAAATCCAAATTGGTATAATCGCGGTGGTAGCCATTGGTGATGTACAAATCTTTCCAACCGTCATTATCATAATCCGCTGCGAGTGCTGCCCAACTCCAATCCGTATTTGAGATACCCGCCAATTGCCCGATTTCGCTGAATGTACCGTTTCCATGATTGATTTGCAGCATATTACGCATATATTGATAATGAAATCCACTGCGAACATTCAAGTCAAATTTAGCGTAATTATCGGGAGCCATGAGGAGTTTTTGTCGCGCATTATCTTCGGGCAACATATCCAAAGTCACAATATCCTGCCGCCCGTCATTATTCAAATCGGCGATGTCATTGCCCATCGAAAAATGACTATTATGCGTGACACTTTCTTTTAATTTGTCGGTAAACGTGCCATCCTGATTATTGATGTACAAATAGTCGGGAACGGTGTAATCATTCGACACATAAAAATCCGCCCAACCATCCTCATTCACATCCGAAATGCCAAGTCCCAAACCATACGAAAGTGGCGAACCCACAATTCCGGCTTGCGTAGTAATGTCCTTGAATACGCCTTCATCCTGCCGAAAGAGTCGCAAGCCGCGAAAAACATCATCCTCCGCCATCATTTTTTTCGTACTCACTTCATTGAGAACGGGCAATGATTTAGGATTATGATTGAGCAAAAGCATATCCAAATCACCATCTCTATCATAATCAAAAAAGTAACTTTGATTGCTGAAGGCGGGGCTGTTGAGTC
Source organism: Saprospiraceae bacterium (assembly GCA_020628725.1). Classification (GTDB taxonomy): domain Bacteria; phylum Bacteroidota; class Bacteroidia; order Chitinophagales; family Saprospiraceae; genus JAHDEO01. The sequence continues at coordinate 2,961 of JAHDEO010000461.1, read as the reverse complement.
CGTATTTGGCGGCTTCATCTTTGAATTTCGGGATGCCGCTTGGGTCATTTCCCTGATTGATGAAGAGTTGGTTCATTCGTTTTCTATCAGGCAAAGAGCCTGAATAACACATATATATATCCAAACGATTATCACCATTTATATCGACCAATGCCACGCCCGTTTTCCACGGACCTTCTCTCCCCGACGCACCCGATTCCGCCGTTATATCTTCAAATTTAAAATTACCTTTATTCAAATAAAATTTATTATCGTCCATATTTGAGGTGAAATAGAGGTCAATCAAATCGTCGCCATTAAAATCGCCCGCCGCTACACCACCGCCATTATAAAAATATTCGTACATCAACACATTGGTATTGAGTCCTTCTTTGAGAATATTGTTGAAAGTGATGCCTGTTTGTTGTGGTGGGAGGAGGGTGAATAATTTGGAATTGGACGAGGAAGGTGTGTCGGATGTGTCGTTTTTACATGTTATACCAATTAACATACAAAAAAATAAAATGGTGTGTGTGGTGTATTTCAAAATGTGTAATGGTCTGACTATTTTTGAATTAGAAGGAAATCGCTAACCCAACATTCTTCATCACAAAAGCACAGGGTTTAAACCCTGTGCTTTTGTGATGAAGAATGTTGGGGGCATTTATATCCCACAATTTACAAATTATTATCCGTATAAAAACTGTTTTTCCCGTTAGACTGACAGCGTTACATTGAGGCGTTACATATAAATGGCAGACATTTCAAAAATGTCTGCCATTTATATGTTTTGTAAAAAACGGAAAATTAATCGTTAATCATTAATCATTAACCGTTAGTACCCCGGATTCTGCACCAATAATGCATTCCGCTGTATCTCATCCCGCGTAATCGGACGATAATACATTTTATCCACCCAAGTCCGCGTTTCGACTTCAGTATTGTCGAAAACGGTGTAGGTATAATCATACACATCCTTATCGTGCATGTATGGGACGTGTGGTGTTGCACCCGCTTTAAGTGTGGCTTGTACATTAATGGCTTTGATGCCTCTACCAAGCGTTTCGGGCGCAATCATCCATCTACGCGCATCATGGTAGCGATGCTCTTCGTAGGCGAGTTCGATTCTGCGCTCGTTGCGGTATCTATCCACCAAGTCCTGCCCCGAATCGGTGATTTCAGGCATCCCCGAACGGAAGCGAATCTTATTAATCCAATCCCGCGCTTCTGCTTCCATACCAAGTTCGATACATGCTTCCGCATAGTTCAATGCTACCTCTGTGTAGCGGATAAAGGGCCAAGGCACTTCCTGCGTATTCGACTGATTATCAGGCAATGCCGGATTCGGGTCGATAAATTTACGTGTATAGTAGTGTGTACGACTACCGTTCCAGTTTTCAACGGTGGACTCGCGGGTATCTACGCCGTTGACCACGCCACCTGAACCGTCATCGTAGTAGCCCGTTTGGATTTGATTCATCGGGTCAATCGGAGATACTGACGTTGGCCTTGGCTTCCAATCTGCCCCGTCATAGAGAATACTCGCATAAAAACGCGGGTCTCTGTCGGTGTATGGGTCGGCTGCCATCGCAGGGTCATTCCAATCAAATCTTGAACCGTCCATCATTTCATAATCATCTACCAACTGCTGAATTGGTGTGTTGCCGCCCCAGTTGTTATAACCGTTTGGTCCGTTGTTGATGCCATAGTGTAGACCGCCGAGGGGCCAATTGGACTCCTCTGTGTAATCGGACGTGGCGGAGCGTTGGAAGATGAGTTCAACGGCTGCTGCGGGATCGGCTACAGCACTACCGCCACCCATAGCGAGTGCGGTGTAGTTTGCCTGCCCTTCTGCTGCCGATACGGGTGCTGTCAAGTCCATTTTGTAACCAGTGCTTGCGTCAAGTGCGGCTTGCGCAGCAGCATGTGCGGCTTGCCAACGACTCATTTGGTCGCCGGAAGTGTAAGCCACCAAATCAAGATTGGAATAGGAAGCCAAATCAGAAGAATTGCCGGAAGCCGTAGGTCCGTCATGCAAATCACTCGCTGCGTAGAGCAATACACGCGATTTGAGCGCGAGTGCGGAGGCGCGTGTGGCACGTCCCTCTCCTGTCGAAACACCGTTGAGCAATTCGGCAGATTTATCTAAATCTGCGACAATAAAGTTGACACAATCTGCGTAGCTACTACGTGCAATGGAGTAATCCTCGTCCAAGCCGTAGAGTCTGTCTACGAGTGGTACACCGCCGAAATATCTCAATAATTGCTGATAATAATAGGCGCGTAAAAAGTGCGTTTCACCTATCAATTGTTGCTTCAAGCCCTCGTCGATTGTTGCACCGGGCAACTCCGCTAAAGCGATATTTGCCTGACGAATAGCGAGATACATATTACCCCATTCATAAGTATCACTCATAAATGCCAGATTGGTCGGGCTTTCCGTTCCTTCATTGAGCGGGGGAATCGGACGCCCCGCATGTGTAAACATGGCTTCATCGGTATAGGCTGCCAATGCCTGCTCCTCGAATCCGCCGTAACCCAAGAATGAATACACATTGAAGACAAAAGCCTCCGACAATGCACCGTCTGCCCAAGTAGCATCCGAAGATATTTGGTCAAGCGGTTTGGTATCCAAAAAATCCTGATTACACGAAATCGGTAAAAGCAGCATTACTACGAGCATCGGCACCGTCAGTAATAATATTTTTATTTTTTTCATGTTTTATTAGTTTTTAGTTGATAAGTTCATGGTTCATAGTTTATTCGCTGTGTGGCTTTGAAATTATCGTCGGAAATGAATTATTTCTTCATTCTCATTTAAATTATTTTTATTTATAATTAACAATAAAACGAATTTATTTTTTATTAATTTAAAGTAATTATTAACAAAATAAAAATGATTCAGTTTAGAAATTGAAAAATTATTTAAATTTGTATTTTTTTAATTATTTTAATTTTATTTAAATAAAAATAAATTCACAC
>JAHDEO010000460.1 GCA_020628725.1 Saprospiraceae bacterium | reverse complement strand
CTTTTATTTAGCAGAACATAATTTAATTGTCACCAACGAACACGTAGTACGCGGCAGTAAGGAAGTCGTAATAGATGGAAACGCGGTAGAGAAATTGTTGACGGATGTGCTGTTTACCGATCCGGTACACGATTTGGCGTTTTTGGCAATGCCGGACAAGCACGAAATGAAAGCCACCGACTTGGCTGCTGAAAAAGTGAATGATGGTGATCCCGTCATTGCTATCGGACATCCGATGGGCTTGAAATATACGACCACACAAGGCATCGTCTCCAACTCATCCCGACATATCGAACATGCGGATTTGAATTATATCCAAATCGACGCAGCGATTAATCCGGGAAATAGCGGTGGTCCTTTGGTGAATGATAAAGGCGAAGTCATCGGCGTCAATACCTTTATTTTTCGGGATAGTAATAACTTAGGCTTTGCTTTGCCTTCGACTTATCTCAATAAGGTATTGGAAGAATACAAAGGAAGTCATGGCAAAAAAGGTGGACGTTGTACTTCCTGTTCCAATTTGGTATTTGAAGATACGGTGGATGAAGGCTACTGCCCCCACTGTGGTGCAAAAATCAAACTCATCACCGACCTTGACGATTACGAACCGACGGGCATCCCGCACATCGTGGAAAATATCGTCAAAAATGCCGGACACGATGTACGCCTTTCGCGTCGCGGACCCAATTTCTGGGAAATCGAACAAGGGAGTGCCAAAATCCGTATTGCGTATAATGTGAAAAACGGACTACTTTTCGGCGATGCCGTACTCTGCAAATTACCCAAACAGAATATCAAAGACGTATACGAGTACCTACTCCGTCAAAACCACACCATTGAAAACATGGGCTTCAGCATCAACAAGCAAAATATCATCCTTTCCCTACTGATTTACGACCGCTATCTCAATGAAGAAACAGGACAAAAGCTATTCAAAGATTTATTTGATAAAGCCGACCACTACGATGATATTTTGGTAGACCAATACGGCGCACGTTGGCACGAAGAGGAAGATTAGGAGTCAGACCACGTTGTTGTCAGATGTCAGACTAATGCGAATATCTGACTTCTGACAATGAAATGTTCTGACAGCAGAGCGGTCTGACTTCTGATTTCTTCTTGAACTTATTTTGAAAAGCTATCATCATTCTTCTGATTTCAGAGACTTCCTGTGTGAGTGTATCTTTTTGTGATTCATCAAGATAGCCTAAATCATAGGAGAGATATAATTGAGTTTCGACTTCGCAGGAAGAGGCAATAGCAACGTCCAGAAAATGAACAAGTTGTGCGTCAGTGCTACGCCCACAACCTTCTGAAATATTAGAAGGAATTGAAACGGAAGCCCTGCGAATTTGATTGGTTAAAGAGAATAATTCTTCTTTCGGAAACTGTTTGCTATTGATGTAAACGTTATAAACAAATTGTCTTGACCGCTTCCAAATCTCAAGGTTTTTGAAATTGTGTCTCATAGTGAAATTTTGAGATGTCAGAGGTCAGATTAATGAGAAATTGACTTTTGATATTGGAGTAATCTGCTTTCCGGCATCTTGATTAAGAAATAAAAAACATTCAAATATCTGATTTCTAATCAGATTTGCAAACATAAAATATAAGTTAAGATATACGTTAGTTATCTGACTTCTGACAGCGAAAGCGGTCTGACAATAAAATGGTCTGACAGCGAAGCGGTCTAACATCTAAAATTATGGAAGCGTATATATATGATGCTGTTCGTACTGTGCGAGGCAAAGGCAATAAAAAAGGATCCCTCAATTCTGTTACGCCGGCTGAGTTGGCAACACAGGTATTGAAATCATTAAAAGAAAGAAACGACTTGGACACCGAACAGGTCGAAGATGTCATTTTGGGCTGCGTAGCACAGGTCAAAGACCAAGCTGCTAACATCGCCAAATTTGCCGCACAAAATTCCGGTTATGGCGACCACCTATGCGGCGTTACGCTCAATCGCTTTTGCGGTTCGGGCTTGGAGGCGATAAATCAGGCGGCGGCTTATGTACGTGCCGGATTTAGCAACATGATTGTAGCGGGCGGCGTGGAAAGCATGTCGCGTGTGCCGATGGGGTCGGATGGCGGCGGTTTTTTGATGGATCCTGTGGGGATAAACGATAAACTCGTTCCGCAAGGTATTTCCGCTGATTTGATTGCATCCAAATACGGTTATTCGCGTGAGGATGTCGATAAATTTGCCTATACCTCCCAAATGCGGGCTACCCAAGCCGAATCCGACAACAGATTCAACTCCCGCATCGAAGTCAAAGACATCAACGGACTCACCGTACTCGATACCGACGAAAATATCCGCCCGACCACTACGGTCGAAACACTTGCAGGGCTGCAACCTTCCTTTGCGATGATGGGCGAAATGGGTGGTTTCGATGCCGTTGCGATTGATAAATATCCCGAAATCGAAGAAATCCAACACGTACATCACGCGGGCAATTCATCGGCAATCGTGGATGGTGCGGCAGTCGCATTGGTCGGCAATAAAGCCACCGGAGAAGCGATGGGTTTGAAGCCGCGTTTCAAAATCCGTGCTGCGGCGGTACTCGGTACTGACCCGACGATTATGCTTATCGGTCCTGCCCCCGCATCGAAAAAAGCCCTCAAACAAGCGGGTATGGAGGTCAGCGACATCGACCTGTTTGAAGTCAACGAAGCTTTCGCTGCCGTACCGATGTATTTTATGGAACAAATGGGCGTTGACCATTCCAAAATCAACGTCAACGGCGGTGCCATCGCACTCGGACACCCGCTTGGCGCAACGGGCTGTATGCTCACAGGTACACTCATGGATGAGTTGGAAAGACGCGACCTGAATACGGGCTTGGTAACGCTTTGTATTGGTGGGGGAATGGGGATTGCGACGATTATTGAAAGAGTTTAGCTTCAACGTAGCACGGTGCTTCCAGCCCGTGCATGTAGTACGCGGCACGGGCTGGAAGCACCATGCTACGGGACTCCGTACTGACGACTTTAGCCGTCAAGTGACTGTTTACGAGACGGTTGAAACCGTCTGTACAGGGCAACATTCGATATCCAAACCTTATTTAGTGAGAGAGTAATGCGATGAATGAAGTACAATTTAGATAGGACACGATGTTGAATATTTTTTTGATTGGATAAATAAAGCGATGCCGTCAAAAAGGGGGTGTTAATGATTCTCAATAGTGCTTTTTTGCAGAAGGTTAGAAGCAACCATTTTTTCCATAAAAAAATAAAAAATACTAAAAGCAACCGTCATTCCGCGCTTGATGCGGAATCTGTTCGGTTTTTAGCACCATTTAAACTAAAGCTCCTATTTGACATCGTGCCAAGGCTTAAAAGATTCCGCATCGGGGTGCGGAATGACGTTACCTTTTAAAATTTTTGAAGTCTTTTTTACGAAAAATTTATATTAAAATCATACAAATGCAAAACATAAAAAACGACCTATTCCACTTCACCGTAGGCAATGACGGCATAGGCATATTCACCATAAATCAAGTCAATAATCCGACGAATTTATTCAGTACCGGATTTATCCAAGAATACCTGAAAGTGGCGCACGAAGCCATTGCGGACGATAGTGTGCGGGGGATGATTATCACGTCGGGACGGAGTATGTTTATGCCCGGTGCGGATTTGCGGGAATTGAAAACGATGGGCGGTCGGGCTGCCGAACAATTTGCGGGGATGATGGAAATGCACGCCGCATTTCGCGCTATCGAAACGGGTGGCAAACCCTTCGTAGCGGCGATTAACGGTACGGCAATGGGCGGTGGTTTGGAGTTGTGTATGGCTTGTCATCATCGGATTGTGTTGAATAATATTAAGATAAAATTGGGCTTTCCGGAGTCGAAAGTCGGCTTGCTGCCCGGTGGTGGCGGTACGGTCAAGTTGCCCTATTTGATGGGTTTGCAAAATGCGCTGATGTACCTGATGCAAGGCAAAGAAGTGCGTCCGCCGCAAGCGTTGAAAGACGGTTTGGTAGATGATACGGCGGAGACGGCGGAGGACTTGATGGCGAAGGCGAAGGACTGGATTCACAACAATCCGAAACCTGTGCAGCCCTGGGACAATAAAAAACACCGGATGCCCGGCGGTAGTTTTTGGTCGCCCGGCGGTGTGCAGACGATGGTTGGCGCGATGGGCAACCTCACCAAAATGGCGCATGGCAATTATCCGGCGCAAAATTACATCCTCAAAGTGGTGCATGACGGGATGCAGGTGACGATTGACAGGGCATTGGAAATCGAGGCGCGGTATTTTGTCAAATTACTGGATTCGGTAGAGGCGAAAAACATGATTCGCACCGGATTCATGGGCATACAAGCCGCTAAAAAAGGCAAAGCCCGACCCAAAAACGAGCCGCCTTACGAAGTCAAAAAACTCGGCATCTTGGGCGCGGGCATGATGGGCGCGGGTATCGCGTATGTGTCTGCGAAGGCGGGTATGGACGTAGTGCTAAAGGATGTAACGCTGGAAAATGCCGAGCATGGCAAGTCCTATTCCAAGAAATTATTGGACAAAGCAATCGCAAGAAATCGCTTGACACCCGAAAAAGCCGAAGCCTTACTTTCCCGCATCCAACCCACTGACGACCCCGCCGCGATGCAAGGTTGCGACTTGGTGATTGAGGCGGTTTTTGAAGACCCGAACCTGAAAGATAAGGTAACGAAAGAGACGGAAGCGGTCTTGTCGGCAGATAAAGTCTATGCCTCGAATACTTCTACGATTCCGATTACTTTGTTGGCAGAAAGTTCGCAGCGACCGGAGAATTTTATCGGGATTCACTTCTTTTCTCCGGTAGATAAGATGCCTTTGGTCGAGATTATCGTCGGCGAAAAAACGGAGGCGAAAGCCATTGCCGCTGCGGTGGATTATACGGTGGCGATTGGTAAAATTCCGATTGTGGTCAATGATAGTCGCGGTTTTTTTACCTCGCGTTGCTTCGGGACTTTTGTGGCGGAAGGGATGTTTTTGCTCGAAGAGGGCGTACCTCCCGCGATGATTGAAAACATCGCCAAACAAAAGGGAATGCCCGTCGGTCCGCTTGCGGTGCATGATGAGGTGACGCTCACGCTTTCGCTACACGTATTTGATAGCGACCCTACGCTCAACAAGCCGAAACATGCTGTGCGTTCTTACGAAATCATCAAAAATCTGGTCGAAAATCACGGCAGAACGAGCAAAAAAGACGGCAAGGGTTTCTACGATTATCCGAAAGGCGAAAAGAAAAAATTGTGGAAGGGTTTGGCGGATATTTACCCGCCCGACATCAATACGCTCGACAAGGAAACGATTGCCAAACGCATCATGCACCGTCAGGCATTGGAGAGTTTCAGATGCCTCGACGAAGGCGTACTCAACTCGGTGACGGATGGCGATATTGGCTCGGTCTTGGGTTGGGGATTTCCGATTTATACGGGCGGTGCTTTGTCGTATATTGACTTCGTAGGCGTGCGGGAGTTTGTGGCGGATTGCGATAATTTTATGGAGCGATTTGGAGAACGGTGGTTGGTGCCGGATAGTTTGAGGGCATTGGCGGAAGCGGGGAAATCGGTGCATGAGTTTAGTGGGAAATCGGCGACGGTAGCGGTTTAACGATTAAGAACGTGTTTAAATTTATACGAACTGAAAATCAATAGATTGCGTTTTTGACGAGGTATCAAAGAAGGCATTTATCAAGATAAGTAACTGATTTGATGTGAAGTCAAGTTCGTAATATATTGGTTTTCAGGAAGCAGAAATTTTAGGGCGTTCCTGTAAATCCAAATTTAATTTCCGTACCAAATAAAATATTGTG
>JAHDEO010000459.1 GCA_020628725.1 Saprospiraceae bacterium | reverse complement strand
TTTCTTTGATTAATATGCTGCCACAGGCTTCTTATTTGAAATTAGATGAAGAAGGTTTTGAAATATGCTCCCTGTTTAGAAAACACAAATACCATTGGAATGAAGTCAGTGGTTTTGGAGTCGGAAGTATATCGGGCAATAAAATGGTCATGTTCAATTTTTCAGAAGAATATCAAAAGGCAAAAAATGCAAGAAAATTATCTTCTGCGCTCTCAGGCGCAGAAGGCGGATTGCACGATACTTTTGGATTGAAGGCGAAGGAGCTTGCCGAATTGATGAATGAGTATAAATATTTTTATGAATCAAATCGGGCAGATGAAAATCAAGCATTTGAACGGAATATATAAACAATGCGAGGGGAAGTTTGCTTACATGAAGAAAAATAGAAAGTCACATGATAATAGGAATTTTTGATTTTGTGGTAATCGGAAGTTTAGTGTTGCTAAACCTATTATTTTGGGGCAAAAAAGTAAAGAATAATACCGATTGTTTAATTGTAGGAGTGATTTTCGGGCTGATACTGCCAATGATTTCACAAAAAATTGAAATTAATAGAGTGGCAAGTGAAAGAGTAATTTGGGACAATTTCACTTTACTTTATACTTACTTTAAATTTCCAATTTATTGGGTTCTCGGAATAATACAAATAGCGATAATTTCAAAAAAAGATAATAATGAAGAACTTGAAGCCGACAACACCTGAAAAAACAAATTTCCCGTACCTTCACGCCATGACATCCATCACACTAAAAGAAATCAAACCCTTACTCGCCAATATTGATCTGATTGCTGCAATGGAAGAAGGTTTCATCCAATACAGCAAAGGCAACTGCGTCGTTCCACCCGTCGGCGAATTGCTATTTGAAGAACCAAAAGGCGAGGCACACATCAAATACGGCTACATCAAAAGCGACGATTACTACGTCATCAAAATCGCTTCCGGTTTTTATGACAATCCAAAATTGGGTTTGAGTTCTTGTCAGGGAATGATGCTATTATTCGACCAAAAGACGGGCGTTCCTGTCTGTATTTTGCAGGACGAAGGACACCTCACGGACATGCGTACTGCGGCGGCAGGCACATTGGCAGCCAAGTATTTTGCGCCAAAAAATGTGAAAGCCATTGGCATCGTCGGCACAGGCATACAAGCGCGTTTGCAATTGGAATTATTGAAAGACATCACGCCTTGTCGCAACGTATGGGTATGGGGACGAACGCCCGAAAATGTGCAAACTTTCATTGATGATATGCAGCAAGATTGGCACATCCAATCCACCACATCCACCTCCGAACTCGCCCAACACTGCAACCTAATCGTCACCACGACACCCGCTACTCAACCCCTACTTCAAGCCGCCGATATCCAAACAGGTACACACATCACGGCGGTTGGTTCCGATACTGCGACTAAGCAAGAATTGGACAGCGAAATTTTAGCCAAAGCCGACATCGTTATCGCCGATAGTATACCGCAAAGTCAAAGCAGAGGGGAGATATTCCGAGCTGTACAAAACGGTGCAATCACTCCCCAAAAAGTCATCGAACTCGGCAATGCCCTCCAAGACAAAACCCTCCAACGCCAAAACGACCAACAAATCACCATAGCCGATTTGACAGGTGTAGCGGTGCAGGATATTATGATTGCGAAAGCAGTGTATGATAGGCACGTAAGCTAATAACATATTCAAGTGTTTTCAAGTCAATGAAAAATATTTACCGAACGTTTGGTAAAGTAAAATATTTCCCTTATCTTTGTACTATGAGACCACAAAAGGTATTAGATACAGAAATTTTAACGGGCTTAACCAAAGTGTTTCGCTCCAAAGGGTACGAAGGGGCAAGTTTGAAAGAATTGTCTGAAGCAACAGGTTTGAAAAAAGCCAGCCTTTATCATCGCTTTCCAAATGGAAAACGGGAAATGGCAGACGCAGTACTCCATCACATCGGTGAATGGGTAGAGCATAACATCCTTCGGGCTTTGGCAGATGAAGAAGTCTCACCTCAAATGAGGATAAAAAATAGTATTGCTCAAATCAGAAAACTTTATAGTGGTGGAAAGGATGTCTGTATTTTGAGAGCCTTATCTATGGAAGCCGGGTTAGAGTTATTTGATAAGCAAATACAGGGTGGAATGGAACAATGGATTGATTCCTTTCACAAAGTGGGCTTGGCATTGGGGCTTTCCGATTCAAAAGCTAAAAAACATGCTATCCAAACCTTAATTGACATTCAGGGAAGTTTGATTGTCACTAAAGGATTGGACGATATCAAGGTTTTTGAACAAACACTTAAAAAAATTGAAAATAATTATCTGAAGATTTAGGAACATGTTTGTGAGGCTGTTTAAACATGTTCCTAAAAAAATTTGAATAAATATTTTACCGAACGTTCGGTAATAAATAATTTATCATGGAAAAAAAATATCCTTTACCACCTTTTACAGAGGAAACCGCCAGACAAAAAGTTCAAATGGCAGAAGATGCTTGGAATAGCAAAGACCCCGTAAAAATTTCACTTGCCTATTCAGTAGATACGGAGTGGCGCAATCGCAATCAATTTATCAACGGTAGAACCGAAGTACAAGCATTTCTACAAGATAAATGGAAAACAGAATTGGATTACAAACTCAAAAAAGAATTATGGGCGTTTGGCGACAACCGGATTGCCGTGCGATTTGAGTATGAATACCGCAACGAAGCCGGACAATGGTTCAGAGCCTACGGCAATGAAAACTGGGAATTTGACGAAAATGGCTTGATGAAAAAACGATATGCCAGCATCAATGATTTATCGATTGAAGAGGAAGATAGAAGACTGTAAAAGTTCAACAATAAATTCATTAATCGTACAAGAATTGACGAGCAAAACATTAAAAATAACAATATGAAAAAAATAGCAATTAATGGAATGGGGCGAATAGGTCGCGCCTCATTGAAAATAATATTGGAAACCCCTGAATTAGAATTGGTCGGCGTAAATGACATTGCTTCTATTGACAATATAGCCTATTTATTAAAATATGATAGCGCACATGGTGTTTTTGAAAAAGACGTAGCCGTAGAAGGCGATTACTTAGTCGTGGATGGCAAGCGTATTCCATTTTATTCCCACAGAAATCCGGCTGAACTTCCGTGGGCAGCATTGGGCGTGGATGTAGTCATCGAGAGTACGGGCGTTTTTACGAAAGAAGAAGATGCCCAAAAACACGTAGATGCAGGAGCTAAAATAGTAGTCATTTCAGGACCGACCTCAAGCGGTGGTGTACCAACCGTCGTACATGGTGTGAATACCAAAGACGGACAAAGCACCATTTTTTCCTGCGCCAGTTGTACGACCAACAACATTAGCCCGGTCATCGAAATTTTGGGCAGAAGAATAGGCATCCAAAAAGCCATTATGACGACCGTTCATGCGAATACAGCTTCCAACCGTATGGTAGATGCACCTTCTAAAAAAACAAGAATGGGTAGAACCGGAATGAATAATTTGATACCGACAACCACAGGTGCTGCCACCGCCACCACCAAAGCCATGCCCGAATACGCCGGTATATTTGATGGTATGGCGATTCGGGTACCCGTAGCCATTGGGTCGGTTTCGGATATTACTTTGGTGACGGCTAAAAAAACTTCTAAGGAAGAATTGAACCGGATATTTACAGAAGAAGCCGCTACTGACCGCTATCGCAACGTCATCCGAGTCACCAACGACCCGATTGTTTCGAGCGATATTATCAAAGACCCGCACGCCGCCATTATTGATTTGGAAATGACCAAAGTAGTAGATGGAGATTTGGTAAAAGTATTGGCATGGTATGATAATGAATGGGGTTTTGCCAATCAAATGATTCGGCAGATTTTGGAAAATGTTTAATCAATAATGTTGTTCGTAAATAAAAAATTCTAACAGGAGTCCACCCCCTACCCCCCTCCAAAGGGGGACATGTGCACGCGAAAATCTCCCCCTTTGGAGGGGGCTGGGGGGGGGAAAACGCACAAAACTTTCTTAGTTATGAACACCACTAATTTTAAAACGAAAAATAATGAAAGAAGTCATTGCAAAAATTGACCGTTCGAATTACAAAACGATACTTAGCAACGGAACACATCAAGTCATTGCAGATGAACCTGCACCTTACGGGACAGATGAAGGAGCTGATCCTTACAGCCTATTGCTCATGGCTTTGGGCAGTTGTGTAGCCATCACCATTCGTATGTATGCGGATAGAAAAAAATGGGATTTGGAAAACGTGGAAGTCAAGCTATCACAAGAAAAAGTACACCATAAGGATTGCGATGATTGCGAATCGACGGAAGGCTATGTGCATCTGATTGAAAAACAGGTCAAACTCTCCGGCAATCTCGACGATGCACAACGTGCAAGACTCATGGAAATTGCCGACAAATGCCCTGTAAATAAAACCCTGTTGAATGAGATTAAAATTAAAACAATAGAAATTTAACTGACAAACTTATAATTAATTCAAATATAATAAATCATTAAAATGAAAAGAACACTAATTGTTAATTACACGCCACGCGAAAATTCCAACACAAAGAAAATGGTCGATTATTTCATTGAAAGAAATAAGGACAAAACGGATATAACCATTCTCGATTTGGTGGAAGAAACACCGGATTTGTTGTTGAAGGAAAACTTAAACCTCGTTGTAGCTCGAAATTTTGGCGGGGTAGAACTCAATGAGGAACAACAAAAACTATTAGATAAAAATGACCAATTAACGAATCAGTTGTTGGAGACCGATTATGTTGTTTTAGTCACTCCTGTTTACAATTATTCATTGCCTGCAACGGTAAAAGCATGGTTTGACGCAGTGATTCAAGCCGGAAGAACGTTTACGTCCAGTGAAAAAGGATTAGTAGGTTTGTGCGAGAATACACAGGCACTAATGCTGACGACGAGTGGAAGCGATTTTACAATAGAGCCTTTGAAAAGTGTGAATTTTGCAACAACCCTGGCTTCAGCTTGCTTTCGCTTATTGGGTATTCCTACAGAAGCTATTACTGTATTTGGTACCCAACAATATGCCGATAAAGTTGAGCAACTTTTAGAAGATTCTAAGGATGAAATTAACGTATTAAGCGAAAAATGGTATTAACGTGGCGAAGCCACTATCATAATGAGTGAATTGTAAATGAGTGAATAATTAATGCAACAATAATGTAATGTATTGATTCGCAAAGATTGGTATTATTTCATTAGAAAAATTCACTCATTCATAATTCACTCATTCTTTGCTAAAAATCCTAAGTGTCTTCCATCTATTACAATAAATATTAAAAATCATTTACTCATGGATACAAAATTTATCAGCGATATAGCTTTCACTCCGGCAGTCAAAAAACGACAAGAAGGAATGGGGTCAAGAGCAACCTACAAAAGGATGGCTGAAACACGGGATTGGCAAACCAAAATCACGGAGCAACTTCGTTATTTTATCAACCAAAGAGATTCCTTTTATATGGCTTCTGCCAATGCCGAAGGGCAGCCTTACATTCAGCATAGAGGCGGACCGAAAGGCTTTTTGAAAGTACTGGACGATGAGCATATAGCCTTCGCCGATTTTAGCGGAAATCGCCAGTATATCTCCGTAGGCAATTTTGATGAAAACAATAAAGTCCATCTGTTTTTGATGGATTATCCCAACCGCAGAAGGATTAAGATTTGGGGAGAAGCCAGTACTTCTGATGATGCAGATTTGATAGCACAGTTAAAAGATGATGCCTACGAAGTGCCTATCGAACGGGCAATCAAAATCAAAATAACCGCTTGGGATGTCAACTGT
>JAHDEO010000458.1 GCA_020628725.1 Saprospiraceae bacterium | reverse complement strand
CATATCCCGTTTTGGGTAAATCAAATGGTCAGGCGAATCAAAGAAAAACGAATCAGGAAAGATATAATCCGCCATATTTCCTACCACAATTTTTTGAGGAAGCCCTGCTTGTATTCGGCTGAACACCAGACTATCGCTCATAGATTCCGCCGAAGGCGAGAAACTGATAACTAATTGAATATCATTTTTTTTGGTAAATGTTTGAATTTCCTGAATGACAGAAAGAATGTCATTATTAAATAATTTCTCATCACTCAAATCACGTTTTTTTGAACGCTTATATTTTGCAGGTAAGCCCTTATGTCCGTGATAATCACCAAATTTATCGCAATACTCACCAAAGGTCTTTTTTCCTCTTAATTTCTTGCTGATGCTGACTTGTCCATCACGATAATTTTGAATTAATGCCGTGCCTGAATACATCGCCGCATTATACCAATGTTGGAGATTAAAATGTCGAATGCTTTTCGGGCGAATGGAAGCAATACGCGCAATATTTGTGCGTCCTTCTACCGGCATTCCAATATAGGCATAAGACTCCAACAACAACATCAGTACATCACCCGAATGAAGTGACCCACGCACTTCATCAAACAAATATCGCAAACCCAAACTATGTTGCAAACCCATATTCACAACGGGCAAGCCAAGTGAATCTTGCAACATCTTCGAGTTGATACCATAATGCAAATTTGAACCACCAACCAAGACTATTTTCGGTGAAGGCGTGGCGGCAAGTAAAGCATGTTTTTCATGGCTTGTTCCCAATCTCCCTTTTCTACAAACCAAGCCCGACACACGCAATGCAAACACCACCGCCACCGCAAATGCGAGGACGAATATGATGGCTCTTTTGATGAAATGTAGAATGTTTTTCAAATTATTGATGTAGCGCGCTATGATTTAGAATTGAAAATAAATAAACGTATCGTTATTGTCGCCATTTGCGAGAATGAATAAGCACAAAATCAAGTAAATACCCCATCGCACCACCACAGGTAAAGTCGAATTTTGAAGCGGAAATTCTTTACGTCGATTCACCCATTCAATGATGGTCAAAATTCCGATTAATGCCAATACACTGCCGTGATTAATGACATTGAATTTTGAAAAATCCATCGAAAAATGGGTAATATGTAGCAGATAATCGAATGCGTGCGTGATATTTTCCGCCCGAAAGAAAATCCATGCTAAACATGTTAATAAAAACGTCGTCAAAATTCCCCAAAATTCACGTAGGGATGGTAGCATTTTCTCTGAGGCAACGATGTCTAAATTCGAGCGATTTCTTTTTAATAAAATTAATGGTAAAAAGTACAAAGCATTGAGCGCACCCCAGAAAATAAAGGTCCAATTGGCACCATGCCAAAAGCCCGAAACGATGAAAATAGCCGCCACATTTCGCACCACCAACCACTGACTCGACACCCGACTTCCACCAAGTGGAATGTACAAATAATCCCGAAACCAAGTCGAAAGCGAGATATGCCAACGTCGCCAAAATTCCGCCATATCCCGCGCAAAATACGGATACGCAAAATTCCGCATCAACTTAAAACCAAACAGTCGCGCCGTACCAATCGCAATATCCGAATAACCCGAAAAATCACCGTAAATCTGAAAAGCAAAATAGACCGCACCAAGTAGCAAAACAGGCGCAGGTTGTGTCTCATAATTTTCAAAAATCTGATTGACCATTGGCGCACAATTGTCCGCTATGACCACCTTTTTGAATAAACCCCAAAGTATCTGACGAAGCCCGTTTTTGGAATCCTCCAAATCAAAAGTATGCGACTGCGAAAACTGCGGCAATAAGCGACTTGCCCGTTCAATCGGACCTGCCACCAACTGCGGAAAGAAGCTCACAAAAGCAAAAAACGCCACCACATCTTCCGTCGGTTCTATTTTTTTTCTATATACATCAATCGTGTAACTTAGCGTTTGAAAAGTATAAAAACTAATCCCAACCGGCAAGACGATACTCAGCGTAAACGGGTCGATATTCCACCCAATACTTTGCATCGCATCGGCAAAAGATTCGGTGAAAAAGTTGAAGTATTTAAAGAAGCCAAGTATGCCAAGATTAGTTGCTAAGCTCGTGTATAACAAGCGTTTGCGCACACGTGTATCGCTCGCGCGCCCCATTGCCCGACCAATTGAAAAATCCACCACTGAACTCAACACAATCAATCCCAAAAACCGCCAGTCCCACCAACCGTAAAATAAATAACTAACGGCTACAATAAATAAATTACGCCACCATATCTTATCCTGTATTAACCAATACAAGATAAAAACCGTCGGTAAAAAAATCAGATATTCGATGGAATTGAATAGCATGTGGCAAAGGTAAGGAAGTTCAAGTGCAAGTAATAACTGTACAGGCAATTTTAATCATCGCATCCAACGACACATGCTGAACGATGAACTACTTAGGCACTCTCGACGATACCCCATTATTCTCAAACCAAAGCGACTTATCTGCACCATTGACATCACCGTCCATATTAAAATCGGGCGCGATATAGTTATCAAATAGACCATTATTTTCTTCCCAGGGAGCTTTGTCAGAACCTAATATATCATAACTCGGAAAATCAGATTGGTCGGCATCTCCCGCAAACATCGCCCATTCGCCGGAAGACAATTGCTTTTGACCTAAGCCTGTACCATTACCGGTATAACTATCTGTCAGAGTAAAATCGTAAGTCAACATATTATTTGCAATCTCAATGGCTTGCGGTGTCATTATGCCGAGATGATTACGATGCTCAATAACAATATACATAGAATCAACATCAGGCAACAGGCTAAAATCATCCAAAATTTGTATAGTCCCATCTTTGAGTAGCGGAGCAGCCGTCATAGCGATTTCGCTGCTTTTCTGAATGTCCGCCCTAAAAGACACTAATAACCAATCGACTACATCCTGTGAATACTCTGCATCCGTCCAGTTTGTCCCTTCCGTACCTGTGTAGTCCCACGGGGCACGGTCGTAAGGTTGGCCTGCTGGTGTCGGCGTGATAATATTGCTGGCAGGTGTTTGTCCCGGTAGCAGACCGCGTTCGGTATTGAGTGTCGTACTCATTTCGCCCGGATTTAAATACACGCCTTCGAGCAATACTTTGAGGTCAAAATCAATTCTGGTCGGCGGACAAGTCACATTGGTCAGACGTTGGGAGGTGAACGTACT
Organism: Saprospiraceae bacterium; assembly: GCA_020628725.1. GTDB lineage: Bacteria > Bacteroidota > Bacteroidia > Chitinophagales > Saprospiraceae > JAHDEO01. The sequence goes on along the minus strand of JAHDEO010000458.1, from coordinate 2,647 downwards.
GGGTTCAAGTGTCAAGGGGCAGTGACACGGATCGTCAAGCAGATAATAACGGAGCCATGCGAGCCCGTACTTTCCCATCTCGCCTTGCACATTGGCGGGGTCATTGGCTACCGAATGTTCGCCACCGGCAACTTCAAAGAGCATTTTATTGGTAGTACTCGGAGTGAGGTCGTAATGGACATTGGCATGTTGATTTACGGGAGCAGTGCCATCATTTTCTCCACTCAGAATTAAAACAGGAACGGGGTGATTGAGGTCGCTACTAGTCGGAAAATTCATCCACGGACAAAAAGCGAGTGCTGCTTTCAGGCTATTATCTTTAGCAGCAGCCAACTGTGCGCCTCCACCACCCATTGACCATCCGGCAACAGCAAATTTATCAAGGTCAAGATTGCCAAATAGAGGCGAAGCAGTACGACTATTTTCTTGTCGCAAAGTCTCCACGGCATCAATTAATCCATCGGCTCTGGCTTCCGGGAAATTTAAGGGGCTGGCGGTATCAATTGTCATGGTTACAATTCCGTTGGAAGCCAGAAAAGGTCCCCATGCTGCAATGGATGATTGCGGTTGAGTAAATCCCGGAACAATGACCACACTTGCAAAGGGCGGCGTAGCATTTGTAGGATAATAAATCGTCGCATCGCCATAATCGGGTCCGTTGCGGATGCCGTCATTCTGATTGATAGTGGCAAAAGTATAAGGTCCGGGATTGCTGATGTCATCCAAAGATACACCACTACAGTTTTGGGCATGAAGAAGCGACTGAACACTCAGTGTCAGGCACAATAATACAAGAGTGTAAAATTTTGAAACCATGTGTTTACTTATTTCAGAATAAAGTCTAATGATATTGTATTGTCAATTAAGGCAAGGAATGACGACAATGTAAATCGGAATTATTCCTAAATTTTATAATGTGAACAAATTATGTTTTTAGAGGAAATATTGATTGTTAAAATCACAATGATGTGACAGTACAAATTTCATGCTTTGATAGCAAATGGAAGGATACAAATCAGAATTATCGCGTAGTAATATCTTTATTTCTGATGAGAATAACCGCAAAAAAAACGCCACTTTCAAAAGAAATTGATGTCCAAAGCCAAATATGCTGCACATTCCATTGTCATATTCCCAACGTTCCTTTTATGCTGTATTTTTATTCACCACAAAATCCTTCCCAACTCATCCACAAATTCCGCTAAAAAAAGCCTACATTTGCAGCCGTAATGCCGTCAGCCTGACGGTGCAAAATGATTTATTCATTCAAAATTCATTCACTCATTCATTAATACATGAATTTACACGAATATCAAGGCAAAGAACTCCTCAAAAGTTTTGGGGTAGAAATACAGGAAGGCACAGTAGCCACAACGGTAGAAGAAGCGGTGGCGGCTGCAAAAGCGGCGAAAACCGATGTCGTCGTCATCAAAGCGCAGATACACGCAGGTGGACGCGGTAAAGGCGGCGGCGTAAAACTCGCCAAAAACGAAGCCGAAGTACGCGAACATGCAGGCAACATCCTCGGTATGATGCTCAAAACACCACAAACCCCCGGCGGCTTGGAAGGTCCGGGTAAATTGGTGCGAAAAATACTCGTAGCGGAAGATGCTTTTGTGCCGCCGTTTGAGAATAACAAGGAGTATTACGTCTCGATTTTGATGGATAGAGGGCGCAAGCAAAATGTGATTATCTACTCCACGCAGGGCGGAATGGATATTGAGAAAGTGGCAGAGGAGACACCCGAATTGGTACACAAAGAATACATCGACCCGACGCTGGGGATTCAAGGTTTTCAGTTACGAAAAGTGGCGTTTAATCTCGGTTTGAGTGGTGTGGCGATGAAGGCAATGACCAAATTTATCGCTAAATTATACAAGGCATTTGTCCAGAGCGATGCGAGTTTATTTGAGATAAATCCGTGTTTGCACACAAGCGATGACCGTATCGTAGCGGTAGATTGCAAGGTGTCATTGGACGAAAATGCACTATTCCGCCACCCTGACCTCGCCGAATTGCGCGATACCGACGAGGAAGACCCGACAGAAGTAGAAGCCAAAAGCTACGGCTTAAATTTCGTCAATCTCGACGGCAATGTAGGCTGCATGGTCAACGGCGCAGGCTTGGCAATGGCAACGATGGACATCATCAAACTCTCCGGTGGCGAACCCGCCAACTTCCTCGACGTAGGTGGTACGGCAGACGCGGCGCGGGTAGAGCAGGCCTTCCGCATCATCCTCCGCGACCCGAATGTGAAAGCGATTTTGATTAATATTTTCGGGGGTATCGTGCGTTGTGACCGCGTAGCGAATGGTGTAGTAGATGCCTACAAAAATATCGGTGACATCAACGTACCTATCATCGTCCGCTTGCAAGGTACGAATGCAGATATTGCGAAGAAAATTATTGACGAATCCGGCTTGGAAGTGCACTCGGCGATTTTGTTGAAGGAAGCAGCGGATTTGGTGGCTAAAGTAATTGCGTAATCAATCCATAGTCCGTAGTCGATAGTCCACAGGTGGACGCAGGATAGGACGTGGATTTTTTGAAGAAATAACAATAGGGACATGGTATGCCATGTCCCTATTGTGTTTGGTACGTAACACGGTGCTTCCAGCCCGTGCATGTATTACGCGAGGCACGGGCT
>JAHDEO010000457.1 GCA_020628725.1 Saprospiraceae bacterium | reverse complement strand
CGCACCGATAAAGTCGATTTCTTCATCCAGTTGTGCTTTAGTACGCGTCTTCGTGCCTTTGGTCAACATCTGCCCCGCCATGCTCGCCGCACCCGCAAATTCGCCTTCCAACATCGGGTCATTGTCCAGTAATAATTGGAAAGAAACACGCGGTATTTTGTGATTTTCAACTACTACGACTTGCAAGCCATTGTCAAGTGTGAAAGTCTCCGGGTCGTTGATTTGGATTTTTGGTGCAGGTCCCGGATTTGGGGCTTGACTGCGGAAGCTGTCTTTAACTTCATTTTTAATTGCATCCGTAACGTTTTTTGTACCTCCACATTGGAAGAATAACAAAGCTAACGGAAGCAAATATATGATTGATTTTTTCATATCGTAACACAGACATTCCTGTCTGTTTTGTTTTATAATTTTTGATAATATCTTTAAAATATTTTTTGAGGAAATATTTTCACCATGCCGGACAAGAATGTCCGGGTTACGTTACGGCTCCATTGATTTTGGTAAAAATTGCAATGTGACGCTATTTCCTTTTACAAAATATTTATTCGCCACTCGCTTAATATCCTCTCTTGTAACCGCCATATATCGCTCAATTTCTGTATTAATCAGATTCGCATCACCGAAGTACATGTGGTAATTAGCAAGGCTTTCGGCACGACGCGCAACGGTAGAGTTGCTTGTAACAAAGTCGTTTTCAATTTGATTTTTCAGTTTTTGAAACTCCTTTTCACCGATAAGTTCGTCACGAACTTTAGCAATTTCAGTTTGCAGTGCAGTTTCCAATTCATCAATATCACCACCTACATTGACCAATGCAAATACCACATTAATACCCGAATCTTCTAATCCGAATGGAAATGCACCGATTTGGAGGGCTTTCTGCTGATTATCTACGAGTTCGCGATAAAGGCGTGAGCTTTGCCCTTGTGCGAGTAAGGTAGAAAGCATATCTACTGCATAATAATCAGGCGTACCCTCAGCAGGAATACGGAAACCCGTGATAACAGCCGGCAATTGAATATTGTCATAAACCGTTGCGCGTTGTTCGCCTGTAAGTTCAGGTACATTTTTGTCAGGACGTGGGATTTCGGTAGTACCGCGTGGGATGCCGCCGAAGTATTTCTCAATCATTTTTTTGGTTTCGGGAATGTCCAAATCACCCGCGATAGAAAGTACCGCGTTGTTGGGTACATAGAAAGTCTTATAGAAATTTACGTAGTCTTCTTCTTGCGCTGCATTGAGGTGTTCCATGTAGCCGATAACGGGCCACTCGTAAGAATATCCCTTGAATGCACGACCAAACATCTCTTGAATCCAAGTACCATATGGCTGGTTATCAATACGTTGGCGACGTTCTTCTTTCACAACTTCGCGTTGTGTTTCGATGCCTTTGTTTTCTACTTTTGCGTGTAGGAGTCGCTCAGATTCGAGCCAAAGACCAAGTTCGAGTTGGTTGGAAGGCAATAATTCGTAGTAGTAAGTACGGTCGTAGCTGGTATTGGCATGTGCCACATGCATTTTTATTTATCAAATTCTGTCGATATTTTCAGAGCCTTCAAATAATAAATGCTCAAAAAAGTGCGCAAAACCCGTGCGATCCGGTTTTTCATTCTTCGAACCTACGTGGTACATGATAGATACTGCAACGATAGGTGTAGACTTGTCTTCGTGCAAGATGACGTGCAAGCCATTGTCGAGTGTATACTCTTCAAATTCTATGTTGACGGATTGGGCGGTAGCCGCTACACTCATCAACAAGAAAGCGAAAAACAGCATGATTCTCTGCGTCATAGTTTGTTAATGTTTGTATTCATTCAGGAAATACCAAACGAATAATATGATTAGGAAAATATTAACTCAAGTTGCGTACAACTTGAAAAATTCCAAAAAACAAATTCCAAATTCCAATGAAAATAGACATATTTCACATTTAAATTGAAATCCGTGATTTAGAATCTAAAATAATGATGTTAACTAATTTATCAAAATTAAAATGTGTGCAAAGCTACTGCACAGTTTTCGTTCATGGAAATTTCGGAAGGCTTTTTAGACTAACGGTTTTATTTTGACGACAATTGCTCATTAAAATAACAATTGCCCTGCATTTTGAAGATGCAGGGCAACTTATATTTTCATTTCGTAACAAAAATCGTGCTTTATTTCACTCGCGTTTTACGCTTCAATTATTCAAGCACAAATGTACTTTTAAACCAATCCGCAAAATTTCCTACTAAAGGAGTCTTGATGTTGAAATATCCGGCTGAAACGGCTGTTCCCATTGGTAATCCGGGTGTTTTTTGCCATGCAAGATAAGTGTATACAAGTGCTTTTTGTATTTTTGCTTCTGTGAATTGGCAAAATTTCTGCGCTGTGAGTTCGCTCACTTTTGCTTGCGTAAAGAGCCATGTTTTGTCATCTTCGGGAATCATTGCCCCTATGAAATGTTCGAGATAACCTTCATTTTCATTGTCGGGCATCACCCAGATACCGATATATCGTTCATCAGGAAGTTGAAAAACGACGCCTTTAGAAGTCAATCGAATATCAGGTAAATCTGCATCTGTTTTCTTCTGAATAAAATCAATTAAACTTGCCAATCGTGCAGTTGCCCCCTTTTTATCTGCATCTACAATAATACCGATATGCGCTACATCAGGTGTGTCAAGTTGTTCGCCAAGCACTGTCTGAATTTGGGAAATACTACCTGCCACCTTCACAAATTTTTCTTTGAACTTTGTCGGGTTGGCGTAGCCTTTGGGTGGTCGGAGTCCTTTTTTCATCAGGATATTGGCCAATGCAATAGCATCACTACCTTCTACAATTAATCTTTGTTGCATGGGTTATCGGATTTCAAGTTGTAATTCGAGGCTTTCGCGCAGGCGTTCGCCGTCGAAGATAATGGCTTCATTTTCGCCTTTTCTATTGATTTGCAGACGAATATATTGGGCATCATTGATGTATTTTTCGTTATCTGCCACGTAGTGAAATGTCCGCAAAACATCCTGACTGTGTGTAGTAGCAAATACTTGTATATCCCATTTTTGAGCGTATTTGAATATCATATTCCACAATTTTTCTAAGGCAGAATAATGTAATCCTAACTCTAATTCATCTATTAGTAAGATGCTGTTTTGGGCATTTGCGAGGCTTAATGCGATTAGTAAAATGCGGTAGACGCCATCGCCTAAAGTACCGAGTGGGACGGGTTTTTCAGTATCTTCCAAGCGTACACGTACAATCTCGCGCCCTACGTCTAAGCGGATTAGGTCGGGCTGGATGGAGTCACGTAGGATTTCATAAACGTCATCTTCTTTTGGAGTGAGGACGATGTTTTCCCATAAATGATTTGCTACTTCATAGCTTGTATTTAAAGAAATATGAATTAAATCATCTATTGAAATTGAGTAAACTTTGTCAGGATTTAATTTATCACCATTCACAAGTTCATGGGTAAACAACGTTTTTACATAGTAATTATCACCTGACTCATGTATCTCAATATCATCAATTTCAATCGAATGCGTACTCTTTCTGTGAAATAAAAGTCGATAAGAGTCTTTTCTAGTATCTATAAAGGATTTTCTTGAACTTAGAACATCATTAATAACTGCATTATCACCGTAAGATTTCAAAATCCTCACCGCATCCAAAAGCGTAGTCTTCCCCGAATTATTCTTTCCGGCAATCAAATTCACCCGCTTCAAGGTCGGAATTTCCAATTCCTTGAAACACATAAAATTTTTAATATGTAAATGGTCAATCATGTTATTGTTTTTACAAAGTTACGAATAAATTAAAACTCTCGCTACAATGAGTTGCCTTGCATTTTGAAAATGCAAGGCAACTTATATTTTTATTTTTAGAATAAAAAAACGTACAATTCGCGTTCCTAATGCGAGGCGCGGACTGGAAGTGCCGCGCTACGTTTACGCTACGTTTTTCTCCGTCAACTGTCGAATCTTGATACGGAATGCCGCTACCAATAAAGTCATAAACGGGCTAATCCAATTGAAAATCGCGTACACAAAATACTCCATCACAGAAACCCCAAGTACGCCCGATTGGTAAGCACCGCATGTGTTCCACGGTACAAGTACTGATGTCACTGTACCCGAATCTTCGAGTGTACGACTGAGGTTTTCAGGGGCGAGATTTTTATCTTCGTAGGCTTTGGCAAACATTTTTCCCGGTACAACAATAGCCAGATATTGGTCAGAAGCCGTCACGTTTAATGCCAAACAACTCGCCACCGTACTCGCAAACAAGCCAAACACCGAAGTCGCGATACTCAAAAGCGCACTACTAATCCGTTGCAATGCACCAATTGCATCCATGACTCCGCCAAACACTAAAGCGCACATCACGAGCCATATTGTACCCAGCATACCTTTCATACCACCGGTAGAGAAAAGGTCATTTAATGAAGTATTGGTTGTTTCTACGGCTGCATCTACTGTCATGGCATTCATCATGCCTTTGTAGGCGGCTTTGAAGGTTAGTGATGCCTCACCTGAAATTTTCAAAATGATGTCCGGCTGAAAAATCACCGCAGCCAATCCACCCAAAATCGTCCCAAGAAATAGGGCAATCAACGGCTTAGTTTTCATAATCACCAAACCAATTACGGCTAATGGCACAATAAACAACAAAGGCGTGATATTATACGCTCCATCAATAGCCGCCATAATCTCGCTGGTATCTGCCGAGCCTGTCGTTTCTCGCGTAAAACCAAGCACAATAAACACCACCAAAGCTATCGTAATCGACGGAATGGTAGTGTACAACATATAACGAATATGCGTAAACAACTCCGCTCCTGCCATTGCCGGTGCAAGGTTGGTCGTGTCTGAAAGTGGTGATAACTTATCTCCAAAATATGCGCCTGAAAGCACTGCACCAGCGACCATTCCAAGCGGCATACCAATCGCTTTACCAATGCCGATAAGTGCGATACCCACTGTAGCAGAGGTCGTCCACGAACTCCCCGTAGCCACCGAAATTATCGAACAAATAATCAAACAAGCCGCCAAGAAAATCTTCGGATTCAAGAGCATCAAACCATAATAAATCATTGACGGAATGACACCACTCATCATCCAAGTTCCAGTAAGCGCACCCACAAAAAGTAGTATCAAAATCGCACCTGTCGTTGATTTAAAATTATTGGCTACCTCATCAATCATCATTTTATAGGAGACTTTATTGAGAAAGCCGACAACCATGGCTACTGCCGCGCCTACGAGCAATACAAATTGATTGGAACCGCCTAAGGCATCATCTCCATACACCCACACATTGTAAGCTAACAAACCTACCAAAACCACAATCGGTATCAACGCTTCCCAAATACTAAGTTCCTTATTTTCTATTATCTTTTCGTCCATGATTTCAATGCTAAAATGCTTAAATGATGTAATGCTTAAATGAATTTGAAATGAGTAGATGAGAAAATGAACGAATGAGTAAATAATTCAGCCATTCACTCATTACATTATAGCATTTAAGCATTTCAACATTTAAGCATTGTTCGTAAATGTATCAAAAAAAGTAGCATTTTTGTAGAAAATACAATTTAAACGTAATTTGTGACACAAAAATACCATCTCAACCTCAACTACAAATGCAACCTCAACCACAAAATCAAGTTTAATTTGAATGTCTGATTTACCTCTGATAAGTTTTTATTTGCAATTGAGGTTGAGGTTGAATTTGAGATTGCTATAAGTGCAACTCTTTGAAATGGTGTCTGTTTTTATACTTGCAGGGGCAGGTCGCGACCTGCCCCTGCAAGTATAAAACTATATTTAAATTTCAACTAAATTATTCATAATCATTTTTTTATCAAAAACAATAT
>JAHDEO010000456.1 GCA_020628725.1 Saprospiraceae bacterium | reverse complement strand
TAAATAACCACTTATTTGTATAAAAGCGATTTAAACTTTTTATTTGAGCTGCCAAATACAATGATTTGTATCACGCTCCCGCCCGATGACTCTCAGTAAAATCTTCGATAATTTCAGCGAGTTCTACAGCAAGGTCGGTCATTTCTTCGATGCGTTCGCGGGTTTCATCGCGGTCTATCATCACTCTTTCCGTGTACACAATGATGTCATTTTCAATACGCATCATACCGCGCAAACTCTTGATATGCGTCAATAATAAATCCTGCAAACCATTCTCTAAAATGCTGTCTGCGAAGTAGTTATCATTGGTCGAGAGTGTGTAGTTGTCGAATAAAAGGCGTTCACCCGAATCGGTATCATCCTCGAAAAACAGGCTTTTGAGTTTGCGGAGAATCTTTTGTCCCGGTCTGCCGGGAGAGACGGAGAGTTGATATTTATAGAAGTTATTAAACTGCACGAAGACGCTCGTATAAGCGTAGGTTTTCATGCGTCGATGCTCGCGGCTACCAACCAATTTGCTGACATAAAAAGAAAATACACGGATGTGTCGCCCGCGATATTGCCCTTCGATGGAAGGAGCCTGTAGCCATTCTGTATTAGCAAATAGAATGGGTAGTTGGAGGAATTTAGCGAGGTCGGTGTATTGGCGGAGAATGGGGTCACGTAGGTATTTGAGCATGGTTAAATTCGCTTAGGGACAGATCGCGACCTGTCCGTACAAGAGTGATTAGTGTGATATTTTTTTGTAAAATTACAAGATAATTTACTTTCAAACAAACACTTATTCCCGCAAAACAGTTTCAATCCGACGCAGCAAGTCGCGCCCTTCGGATTCAAAGTCTTTCATTTTCAATAAACCACCTTTAATAAGCGCGAGGAAAGCGAAATTATCTGCCATAATTTCGTCGGGATGCCAAATGTAGCCGGTATTGTTGCTGATTTGACGCTGAAAATCTCCCTGAAAACGCTCTCGCATCGTACTCTTATACCCTTCTTCAGCTTGAACAACTAATAAGTCGCCCTCATTTTCAATCTCAAATAATTCAAATTGCAAATAATTAAAAAATCCCGGATTATTTGGTGCAATTTCAGGGGTTTTGGAATACAAAAGCGGTATTAATTGTGTCATATTTCTACCATCAGAAACCGTTATAACATATTCAAAAATACCATCCGGATTAATTAAGAGCCGACGGTCAAGTTCTTTAGGTAGTTGGACATTTACTGCTTTTTTAAAACCAATTAATTCATATAATTGAGTTCGTTTATTAGGATTGAGACGCGAATAGATGTGAAAAATTTCGTGTAACATCGTTTCAAGAAAGGCACTTTCATTCCGATTTTTGCCTAATACATCGTAAGGTATAATGATGTTGTTTTCACGAGTATAATAGACCGATTCGCCGTAGTGATTGGCTTTTGTTTTGATGAAATTGATAGGTTTCGGAAAAATATCAGGCGAGATTAGGTCGCATAATTGGCGGGCTTTATTCATCGTTTTTCGGATGTATTTGGCTTCTTCTTCTGTGAAATTGGTAACGTCTTTTTGCAAAAAATCTCTGTATGTTTGAATATTTTCTGCTCGCGTGCCGGATAGCGATTGCCCCATTTGAATCTCCATATCCAGTGTACGGATTTTATCAAAAAAACTTTCTATATCATCTTTGGAAATTGCACGAGCCGCCGCCGTACTATCCAATAAACAAATATCACTTTCGGGATATAGCTCCAAAATGGGTGGCTGTGCCGTTTTACACTGAATCAACAGGGCAAAACATAGCAATGCCATCAACGTAAAGATGCGCTTCATGTTGCTTTAAAATTTAGACAAGAATGAGTGGAAAAGGAGAAATCGGGTGGATGCTGTGCCTTATTAAGATATGACAAAGATAAGCCTATTCTCATCAAGCCTCTAACCAGTTCACTTCTTTTTTCAATAATTTTTGTGTCATTTCTTCCGGGCTGCCTGCTTGTGGTTGGTGGTCGTAGAGCCAATTCGCTTGCGGCGGCATACTCATCAAAATGGACTCAATACGCCCATCCGTATCCAATCCAAATCGTGTACCTTTATCCCATACCAAATTGAACTCTACGTAACGTCCGCGTCGTACACGTTGCCATTCTAACTCATTGTTAGTGTAGGGTTTATCTTTATTTTTTTGGAGTAAATGAGTATACGTTGGTAAGAAAGTCTCGCCCACACTCTGCGTAAAAGCCAACCTATCTGCCTGCTCAAAACTCCCCTCTACGCGATTCAATCTATCAAAGAAAATTCCGCCTACACCGCGTGTTTCTTTTCGATGTTTGATATAAAAATAATCGTCTGCCCACTGTTTGAATTTTGGGTAATAGGCGAGGTCGTGTTTATCGCAAGTATTTTTTAATTGTTGGTGAAAAAATCGCGCATCCTCACGCACAATGTAATGCGGTGTCAGGTCTATTCCTCCCCCAAACCACCACAGCCCGTTATCCATTTCAAAATAACGAACATTCATATGAATAATCGGCACATGCGGATTCACAGGATGCAAAACGATAGAGACGCCCGTAGCATAAAAATTCCCTTCTGAAATCTTCAATGCATTAGCAATTTTTTCGGGCATCGGACCGTGTACGGCAGAGAAATTGACACCGCCTTTTTCGATATGTCGCCCTTGTATGATGCGCGTGCGTCCTCCCCCACCCTCCGGGCGTTGCCAGAGGTCTTCGTGAAATTTACCTTCCTCATCTTCCGCTTCCAAGCCCGCACAAATACGGTCTTGCAAGCCCATAAACCACTCTGAAATCGCTTCTTTTGTTATCGTTTTTGACATCATAAAACGGCTTTTGCACTTTCTACTACTTTCTTTGAATTTCCGATAAATATTTGATTATCAGCAACTATTACAGGACGTTTCAAGAAAGTGTATTCTTCTAAAATGTATTTTCGGTAATCATCTTCGGTAAGCTGCATTTCGTTTAAGCCCATCGAACGATACTTCATGGCGCGACGACTAAAAAGGGCTTCATACGAGCCTGCCAATGCATACATTTCATCCAATTGTGCTTCCGTTATTTTCTCTTCTTTGATGTTTTGCAACGTTGCTTTTCCTTCTAATCCCAATTCTTTGATAATACGTTGACAAGTGTTGCAAGTTGCTAAATGGTATACTTTCATTTTGAATGAGTAAATGAGTGTCCCGATCGCTATCGGGATGAATGTGCGAATGTTTTTAATGCGACAAATCTACGTAAAATCCAACAGGCTTTTGGGCGTTTTGTTGTCTTGACAACACATTTTACTGTGATTAAATCGTATCTTCACGAATATCATTTTGTTGTGTTCTTTGTTCTTCGTTTTTCGTTCTTTGTTGATATGAAAATTACCAACGACGAACGAAGGACAAAGAACTACGAACTCAAATTATCATAAAAAATACGACTATGCAATCATTTAAAATTTATCAATTATTCATCCTGTCTTTAGTTTTATTTTCTTGTCAAGCATGCCTGTCAGATATTCGCACCGAGGCAGCGAAATCAAGCGGTACTAACGAAATCAATCTAAATAAAGGCAGAGACTTGCTATCGAATATCCACGAGGGACAAAGCCCTTCAGCTTGGGAAGATATTGAGGTGTATGAACTGACACTTGAAGATGAATTTTTCGGCTTAATGGGGAAAGTTGCCAGTCCATTTCCCGGTAGTAGCATGAGCGCGCAAGCTATGTATGCTCCCGGTAGTTATGATGGCAAATTGACCTTTAATTCCGGTAAATTGAAGGGAGAAACATGGGGCATTCAATCATGGAAAACTTATACACAAAAATCTGGTAATCAGCCGGTTTTTGATAAAAATAAAAAAGCTGCTTTCTGGGTGCCTACTTACCAATATTTTATCGAATTACCGGCACGCATTCAAAATGCAACGATTATTTCCTATGCAGGCGAACAGGCCTTTAATGAGCAAACTTACGACCTTGTATATGCTACTTGGAAATCGCAAGAACCACAAAAAGATATTGACCAGTATATGGTTTGGATTAATAAAAAAACGAAAGCAATGGATTTGGTGGAGTTTACAGTGAGAGATGCCTTTGGTGGCACTAAAGCAACGGCGTTTTATGAAGATTTACAAGATGTGAAAGACGGTTTGTTATTACCCAAACAAATTACTATCAAACCCAATAAAGAAAAAGAAGGCGTTTTGCACCGGATGAGTTTGTCGAATTTTCAAGCGAATCATGTATCAGTGAGCGAAATACGCCCGGATACGAATTTGAAAGTAATGGGTGATGATAAAGGGGAATAGTCGGGGTACGAGTTGCGGATTACGGGGTACGAGTTGCGGGTTACGAGTTATATTTTTTTTAGCGTAGCGAAAAAACCAGTAAAAAAACCCGTAACTCGCAACCCGTAACCCGTAAATTTAAGGCACAAATATTGTCTTGTTTTTCGTTCTGAATGAATAACTCGTAACTCACTTCTATAGATTGTCAATTATAGTCTATGGATTAAACTTAACTTTCAACATGAGTAAATATTTTTTCATTATTGTAATTCTTTGTTTATCAATAAATTCAAACGCTCAAAAACGTGTACATTTTTCCAAAATAGAAATTCAGAAAAATAAACTGTACTATCAAATTAATACGATAGACCCGTTTACAGGGACGGCGTTTGAGGTGCATCCGCCGCGAGATGAAAAGGAGAAAGAAAAGGCGAAAAACGATTTTGAGGCATTTTTGAAAACAGCTCAAAAGCAGGAAGAAGTTCAATTTGTAGATGGCAAAACGCATGGCAAAGCGCGAGGTTGGGATGAGTTTGGGCAGAAGATATATGAGGCAGAGTTTGTGGAAGGTATTCAGGAAGGTTTAGAACGTCAGTGGTATCCAACCGGGCAGCAAAAAGTGGAAGTAAATTATGTGCAAAGTGTACCGCACGGTGTAGCCACAGAATGGTACATTGCAGGTGAAAAAAAATCACAAGGCGAGTACATCAACGGACGTGAAAACGGTACGCATACATGGTGGTATGAAAATGGTGTGAAAGACCAACAAATTACCTACGCAGACGGCTTGGAAGAAGGTATGATACGTAAATGGTATGAGAATGGTGAGCGTATGTTGGAAGCACAATTTGAAGGCGGAGAACGCAATGGTACAAATACAGAATGGTACAAAAACGGTCAGCAAAAAGCCTACGGGATGTATGTGGCAGGTAAGGAAGACGGCGAGTTCAAAGCATGGAGCAGTAAAGGCAAACTCCTTGATAAAAAGATTTATACAAATGGTGAATTAATAAAATCTATGGATTACAGAAGTGGCGGTATTCGCAGTCAAGAAGGTTTTGTGCAGGTATTTAACGAAATGACTTCTTTCTTTACAGTGGATGTCAAAGGCGAGCGTGTGAAGACCATTAATACGGGCAATATCGGCTTTATTGTAGATGGAAAAGTATTGCAGATGTTAGCAATCCCCAAATCCAAATTTAGTCGTGGAATGATGCCATTGCAAGGTGAAGGACTCCTCCTCGCGCAGATGCGCGACGAGATGAACAACATCAGAAGTACGATGAGCGATGAGGTGGCAGGAGAGTTATTTCCAGAGCATGAAATGGTAAATATCGACGGACGCGAAGCCCTACATTGGTATTTCAAATCCCCCATAAAAGCTGGCAATGAAAATAAAGCTCGCACGGTATTGGAAGAACATTACCTTTCGACCGAATGCGGTGATTATATCCTTGTTTTGAGTAGCATTTACACCAATTCGGATGATAGAAATGCTATCATTAACCTCTTAAAAAATACTGCTAAAACTATCGAAATGAAAAAGGAACGTGTGGACTTGAATGCGTTGAGAAAGGAAATTATCGGTA
>JAHDEO010000455.1 GCA_020628725.1 Saprospiraceae bacterium | reverse complement strand
CTTGTGTTACTACAAATCAATCCTGACAACCCACAAATGCGTAAAATTCAATATGTTGTGGACTGTCTCCGCGATGATGGAATTGTTATTTATCCGACGGATACCGTGTATGCGATGGGTTGCGATATTCATAGCAAGAAAGCACTGGAACGAATTTGTAGATTAAAAGGTATCAAACCGGAAAAATCAAATCTGTCGATTATTTGTCGTGATTTGAGTCAACTTTCGGAGTATGCCGTGCAAATTGATAATTCTCTGTTTAGAACATTGAAAAAGGCATTACCCGGTGCATATACTTTCATATTGAAAGCCAATAATAACGTCCCTAAATTATTCAAAAATAACAAGCGTACGATAGGCGTTCGTGTGCCTGATAATAATATTGTGCAAGCCATTATCGAAGCACTTGGTAATCCCATTCTCACCACTTCACTAAAGATAGACGACGACATTATTGAATATCCTACCGACCCATTTGACATTCATGAAGAATATCGAAAAATTGTGGATATGATTATAGATGGTGGGATTGGTGGTTTGACGCCTTCCACCGTAGTCGATTGCACCAATAGCGAACCGGAAATTATTCGTGAAGGAGCCGGAGATACCGGTATTTTTCTATGAACTCGTTTAAATTTTCTCTTTAAATCGCTTCATTGGAAAATAAATAGCTCACCTCTATTTACTCATTTTAATACCTTGAAATACATGTGGCCTCCGCGCACCTCTCAAAGGTATTTCAACCTTTTTACCCATTGTTTCATCTTCTTTTTTAATTTTGCAACCAAATACAGCGAAATAGACCAAACAAGAACGCAATTCAAGCAGAGATGACAATTAAAAAATTACTGTTCACCCCAATCTTACTATTAATCACTACCCTCGCCATCGCCCAAACAGGCGATATTCGCGGCTTTGTATACGACAAAGATAACGGCGAGCCAGTTCTTTTTGCTACTGTATATCTCAGCGGCACGAGCTACGGCGCAACAACCGACATCAACGGTTTTTTCAATATTGCCAAAGTTCCCGAAGGTACGTATACGCTCACATGCACATACGTAGGCTACGACAGCACAGGCGTTTCAGTAGATTTAAAAGCGGGGCGCATCGTCAATCAAAGCCTTTATATGACACAGAGCAGCACCCAACTCACAGAGGTCAAAGTAACGGCTAAAAAGGAGGAAGCCCGTTCGGATGTGCGCGTATCGTCTATTAAAGTCACGCCAAAGGAAATCAAATCTATTCCCGGTACGGGCGGTCAGGCGGATTTGGCGCAATACCTACAAGTCCTGCCCGGTGTTGTCTTTACGGGTGACCAAGGGGGACAACTCTACATTCGTGGTGGCTCACCGATTCAGAATAAAATCCTCTTGGATGGAATGACAATTTACAATCCCTTCCACTCCATTGGTTTTTTCTCTGTTTTTGAGACGGAAATTATCAGAAATGTAGAAGTATTAACAGGTGGATTTAGCGCAGATTATGGTGGACGTATTTCCGCAGTCGTGGATATTACTTCGCGTGATGGTAATAAAAAACGCTATGGCGGACTTATCGGTGCGAATCCATTTCAAGCTAATGTCCTCTTGGAAGGTCCACTTCTCAAATTGGATGAAGAAACCGGAACAAGTGCTTCTTTTATTCTTACCGGTAAACATTCTTATCTGGAACAAACTTCCAAATCGCTCTACACTTATATCGACAGCACAGGTTTACCTTTCGGATTTACCGACCTTTATGGCAAGGTATCTTTGACGGGTAAAACAGGCTCAAAACTCAACCTATTCGGTTTTAACTTCCGTGATAATGTAGACCTTTCCAACACCTCTGACTTGAATTGGAATACCTTCGGAGGTGGTGCCAATTTCAAACTTATTCCCAGCTTTGCCAAGACGATTATCGGCGGGCATTTTGCTTATTCGAGTTACGATATTACCCTCAATGAAACCGACCAACAACCGCGTTTGAGTAGTATTAATAGTTTTGAAATTGGTTTTGATATTACGAGTTACGGGCAAGACAGTGAGTTTAATGCAGGGATAGAATTGGAGGGTCCGAGTACCAAATTTAGATTCACTAACGGACTGGGAATCAATGTAGAAGAAAACGCTTTTAATACCAATTTTGCAGGTTTTCTAAAATATAAAAGGGAACTTGGCAACTTGGTTATCGAACCAAGTGTTCGTCTCCAATATTACGCTTCTATCAGCGATGCTTCCTTTGAACCGCGTTTGGGATTGAAATTTAATGCAACCAATAATTTACGTTTCAAATTTGCGGGTGGTATTTTTTCCCAAAACCTCATCAGTGCTGTTAATGAACGTGATGTGGTCAATCTTTTTGTTGGTTTCCTTTCTTCTCCCGACCAAGTTACTGCGCCGGGTACGAGCCAACGTGCTGATTTTCGTTATCAACGTTCTATCCATGCCATTGGTGGTGTAGAAATCGACCTCACTCCCAATCTCGAACTCAATATTGAGCCGTATTACAAATATTTCCCTCAACTCATCAATATCAATCGAAACAAAACCAGTCCAACCGAATCCAATTTCGTAACAGAAATTGGTAATGCGTATGGAATTGACTTTCTATTACGTTATAATACGAAAGACATTTTCCTTTGGGCAGCCTATTCACACGCTTATGTCAACCGTGACGATGGAGAGCAGGTTTTCCCTACTCACTTTGACCGCAGACACAATATCAACTTAGTGGGTAATTACAAATTTGGAGCAAGTAGAAATTGGGAAGCAGGTGTGCGTTGGAATTTGGGGTCGGGCTTTCCTTTCACACTCACGCAAGGCTTTTACGAAGATTTTGATTTTGAAGACGGTATCAACTCTGACTATGTTGGAGCAAATGGCAATCTCGGCATCATTTACTCTGACAATCGTAATTCGGGTAGATTACCTTATTACCACCGTCTCGACGTGTCACTCAAACGCACCATCGAATTCACTAAATACCTTAAACTCGAACTTTATACGGGTGTCACCAATGTTTATAATCGAGAAAATATTTTCTTTTTTGACCGTATCAGATATGAACGGGTGAATCAATTGCCGCTATTACCGAGTGCGGGAATGACGATGAGTTTTTAAAATGTAGTGCGGTCTGTAGACCGCCCATTTTTTGCTATGCAAAAAATCAAATACGGTCTACAGACCGCGCTACAGTTTATGCGATTAAAAATTACAAAATTCAACAATAACCACTCTATTCAATTAGAAGATAATTTAGCCGTTGAAGAACCTTTAGAAATACAAATCCGCTATGGCTCACCCGATAATCGCCAACGAAAAAGTATCGCCGTCACCATGCGTACTCCCGGCAATGATGGCGAACTCGCTGTCGGTTTTCTCTTTACCGAAGGCATTATTTCCCAACCAAATGAAATCATCAACACACACGCTCCCAACGACGACTCCAACCACGTCATCATCGACTTACATCCTGATACAGAATTGAATATCAACCAACTACATCGCCACTTCTACACCACATCAAGCTGTGGTATTTGTGGCAAAAGCTCCATAGAAGCCATCCGCACCAATATCAATTTCGACCTCACCTCTCCCCCACTCCATCTTCGTCCGAATATCTTTCACACCTTGCCCCACACCCTCCGAAATGCCCAAACTGCCTTCGCCCAAACAGGAGGTATCCATGCCGCCGGACTCTTCGACACGGAAGGCAATCTCCAACTCATCCGCGAAGATGTCGGCAGACATAATGCACTCGACAAACTCATCGGCACGGCATTTCAACAAAAAACATTACCTCTGAATACGCACATTCTGTTGGTCAGTGGTCGTACAAGTTTTGAATTGGTACAAAAATCACTGATGGCAGGAATTCGAGTCTTGGCGGCAGTAGGTTCACCTTCAAGTTTAGCGGTGCAATTAGCGGAGGAGTATGATATGACACTGATTGGTTTTCTGCGGGATGAGCGATTTAATGTATACACAGGCACGTACAGGCTGCTTTAGCTGCCCTACCGTACAGGCGATTTCAATCGCCATGTTGCAACAATAAAAATACGTAAGCATTTATTTTGCAATTTTTATAAAAAAAATTGCAACGACATGGCGACTGAAGTCGCCTGTACAGTAGGCTCTATCCTACTCCGCCGGACTTGCCAATGTCGCCATAATTTCCCTAAAACTATTCAGCCCCGATTCTATATTTTCGATGATTTCATTGGCTAAAATATCCGGGTCGGGAAGATTGTCCAAATCCGTCAAACTCTTGTCTTTTAGCCAGAAAATATCTAAGCTCGTCTTGTCTCTTGCTATGATTTCTTCGTAGCTATATTTTCTCCATCTGCCTTCTTGATTGTCTTCACTCCATGTTGCTTTTCGCTTGTTGATGTTCTTGGGATTATAGAGCTTTACAAACTCCGCTAAATCCGACATCATCATTGGTTTTTTCTTTAGGGTATGATGTACATTTGTTCGGTAATCGTAAAACCAAATTGCTTTTGTCCAAGCCTCTTTACTTGCGGGTTTGTTGTTAAAAAATAGGACATTTGCCTTCACGCCATGTGCGTAAAACACGCCCGTAGGCAAGCGCAAAATGGTGTGCAATTCGGTGGTTTGCATCAATTGCTTTCTCACTTCTTCGCCTGCGCCACCTTCAAATAAAACATTATCGGGCAACACAACGGCGGCTTCGCCTGTTATTTTTAACTGATTTTTGATGTGTTGTAAAAAATTTAATTGCTTATTGGAGGTCGTTTCCCAAAAATCCTGACGGTTGTAGCTCAAATCCTCTTTTACAATTTCTCCTTCTTCATTGGTGAATGTCATGCTGCTTTTTTTGCCAAAAGGAGGATTGGCTAAAACGTAATCGTATCTGCTGCCATCATCGGAAATTAAAGCATCATTCGGATTGATAAATGATTCGCCGTCTATCTCGCCGATATTGTGCAAATACATATTCATCAGACACATTCTACGGGTATTCGCTACGATTTCGTTGCCGTGGAAGGTTTTGTTTTTCAAAAATTCCTTTTCTTCCCTGTCCAGCTTATTATTTTCCACAATCCAATCGTAAGCAGCTAAAAAGAAGCCGCCTGTACCGCAAGCCGGGTCTGCGATAGTTTTCATGGGCTTGGGTTGTACACAAGCTACGATGGTTTTTATCAATGGTCGTGGCGTAAAGTACTGCCCCGCGCCACTTTTGGTGTCTTCCGCGTTTTTCTGCAATAAGCCTTCGTAGATTTTGCCTTTGATGTCCGCGCCCATCATATTCCACTCTTCACGGTCAATCATATTGATGACTTTGAGCAACTTGGCGGGGTCTTGTATTTTGTTCTGACTTTTAGTGAAAATCTGCCCCAACATGCCCTTTTCCGTACTCAGGGTACGTAACATTTGGCTGTAAAAAGACTCCAACTCCGCACCTCGTTTGCCAGATAAGGTTTCCCAATTACAGATTTCGCTATCTGCGATTTCTTTGCCTTCTACGTCTTTCAATTTTGGAAAATGCAAGCCTTTGTTGTACGGCGGCTTGTTGAGTTCATCCGCCATTTTGAGGAATAGCAAATAGGTGATTTGCTCTAAATAATCGCCGTAGCCTACGCCGTCGTCGCGGAGTACATTGGCGAGGTTCCATATTTTTGATATGATGCTTGAGTCTGTCATTTTTGATTGTATTTTTAAATTTTCCTTTATTCGTAAAAAGGTTGACTTTGGTATCAATGCCTTGTCCACCCCCTAAATCCCCCTCCAAAGGGGGACATATATACGCAGACATCTCTCCCTCCAAAGAGGAGCATACAAACGCGAGAATCTCCCCCTTCGGAGGTAGGGGTGATTGGTTCTGAATGAAAAATCATTTTCATCAAAATATAATTTTGTCAC
>JAHDEO010000454.1 GCA_020628725.1 Saprospiraceae bacterium | reverse complement strand
AGTGAGCCGTTTGCCCCCAATCGAAATAAATATCTTCGGTGATGTCGTCTACATTCGCGAGTGGCTTAAGAAGGTTGTAGAAGTACTTTTTACCCAATCGCCAATAATATGCTTGGAAAGTTTCTTGGTTGTTTTCTCTTTCTGCCAAATAATTATCCAATAAAATAGCGACTAATTGCGGCGTGCGTTTGGAAGGTACTTTAATCACTTTTTCTCCGATAAATCCTTTTCCGTTTGCATCCACTCCCCCACCGAGTACAACTTGCATTGCAGGTATGACATACGGATTTTTCTTAATCGAACTACCATGAAAGCCAATCTGCCCAATCATGTGCTGACCGCAAGCATTCATACAACCGCTGATTTTGATTTTGATGTCTGAATTGCCGACCAATTCAGAATAATCTTCATCAATCAAATCTTCTAAAATGGCAGTTAAGTTGGTGCTATTGGTTACAGCAAGATTGCAGGTATCTGCACCCGGACAAGCAGTAATGTCGGAAATGCTATCAAAACCCGGATTTGCTAAATTTATCTCATCTAAGGCTTGGAAAATATGTGGTAAAGCCTCCGTACTCACAAAACGCAAGAGGAAACCCTGATTAACTGTAATCCGAATATCATCCGCCGCATATTTTTTGACAATTGCAGCAAATTTGCGGGCTTTTGGTGCGAGGATATTACCAAGTGGCAAACGGATTTGAACGGCGTGATAGCCCTTCTGTTTCTGTTCAAATGTATTCGTATTTAGCCATTTATTGTATTTATTTTTTTGTTGTGAAGAAAATTCCGAATGAGTAAAATTTATATTGGAAGGAGAAGGAAGACGGGTACGACTTGCGGCAAGGATGACTCCGGAAGGCGTATAACCATTCGGCATCGTTTCTTGGTGCGAAATGGCTTGAAAAAGCGATTCATCGACGGGATAACTTTTCGTTTTGAGTGCTTTTTGCTCTTCTTCTACCAATTCCATGAATTTCTCCAAACCCAAACCGCGTTTGTCATTGATGAGGAATTTCATACGAGCTTTGTGGCGTCTTTCACGCTCGCCGTAGCGGTCAAATACGCGGATAACCGACTCGATAAAAGGAATAATTTTATCCGCTGCCAAAAACTCATAAATCGGTTGTGCGAAAAATGGTTGTGCGCCCAGTCCACCACCAATGACGACCTTAAAACCGTGTTCTTTTTCGCCTTTTTCATTGGTGCGAATACGAGGTATGAAACCCAAATCGTGAAAATACGTAAACGCCGAATCAGCATCGCTCGATGAGAACGCCATTTTGAATTTTCGCCCCATTTCCTGAGAAATTGGATTACGTAGAAAGTAGTGCGAAGCCGCATGTGCATAAGGCGAAATATCGAATAATTCGTCGGGGTCAATTCCTGCCTGCGCCGAACCTGTAATGGTACGAACCGTATTGCCACATGCCTCGCGTGCCGTGATACCCGCTTCTTCCAGCTCCACCCAAATCGCAGGCGCATCCGTTACTTTGATGTGATGCATTTGGATGTTTTGGCGGGTGGTGGCGTGGAGATTGCCGTTGGTGTATTTTTCGGCAATATCTGCCATGCGGACGAGTTGGTCGGCAGTGATGCGTCCTAATGGAATTTTAATCCGCAGCATTTGTACGCCTATTTGACGCTGTCCGTACACGCCACGTGTGAGGCGATAAGCACGAAATTTTTCTTCGGGCATTTGCCCGGTTTTGAAGCGTTGGATTTTGTCTTCCAATTCGCGGATGTCTTTGTGGACGGTTTGCGAGAGCGTGTCAGGAATCGTGACCATGATTTTGTGTTTTATTTATTTGTATTTGTAGGGTTAGGTCGCGACCTGACCCTACAAATACAAATATTTTACAAAAAAAACGCCTTCTTGAATCGAGCATCAAGAAGGCGTTTTGAATATTTTTATTTAGTAAAAAATTAATTCACAACATGGCTGCGCCTCCTGATGTCATTTTGACAACAGCAACAACAGCAGCAACACATTGTAAATTGATATTTCATTATCTTTTATTTGAGCGATTTAAGAAATCGCATTTTGTTATCTGACGGCTAAAGTCGTCAGTACAGTATCTACGAAAAAAGCCTTTCTGATTTTTACATCAGAAAGGCTTTTTGCTTAATTTATATTTTGAATATACATACGCCGTCTGATGTTGTTATGATTTCATCATACAACAACAGCAACAATATGTATGTACATTAAATTTCTTCATTGTGATGCAAAGCTATGTCTAATTTCTTTGCAAAACAAGTCCTTTTTTTATTCAAAAGAATTTTCATAAATTCTAATGAAAACATTATCAATGACTTACAAGGATAAATTTTTTATTTTAAATATGTAATCTGTCTTATTTAGGACATTTTCAAAACAAAAAACCCTCTCTGAATACGAATGTAGTGTCAGAGAGAGTTCTTTAAAATATCAAAAATGAGAGTCGATTATCTACTCTTTAGAATTCAAAACCTGCCGTAAGAGAAAGACCTCTTGTACGGAGTACTTTGTTGTCGTTAGTTGCGTCAACATCGTTGTCAAGTAGGTTGTTGAAGCCAAGTCCGTAGCGGAGGTTGACCATTACTTTACCGAATATTGCACCTGCACCGACAGTGGCACCATATTCAAATCTTCTTGCGTAATCTTCGCTTTCTTTGTTATCGAAAACGATGTCTACAGAACTTTCAACGGGAGCTTCAAGACCGCTTCCTGTTACTACGTAATCTTTCTTGCCATTGATCGCAAGTGCCGCAGAAGGTCCACCTTCTACGAAAAAGCGTGTTTCATCACCGATGTAGTATTTTAATACCACAGGGATTTCGAGGAAGTTGAGTCTTGTGGTTTCTTTGATGTCGTACATCTGTACATTGTTGAAGAAGTTTCTGATACCACCTTTTTGGATGTAAGAAACCTCCGGCTGAACAGCCAAGAAATCTGTGATTTTGATAGGGAAGTAAACACCGGCTGTAGGTGTCAAAATTGAAGTGTTTTTGATGTCTTCGATGCTCTGGTCATCGCTATCAAGGAAGACAGAAGCAAGGTTTACACCGCCTCTTACGCCGATTTGTGCTTGGAGTGTTGAAAAACTAAGTGCCGCCAAAAGCAGCGTAATGAAAACTAACTTTGTGTTGTTCATAAAATATGATTAATTAAAAAATGGCAATATTTTTCTCTTGAAAAATATCAAAAGTGCAGGTGAATGATAAGCGTTTTCGGTTTTGCCAAATTCATGCCAAAACAACTATTTGACAAATAGTCAATAATGATTTCGTGACCTGATAAAAAAGCACTAATTAAACTATTTTTAAATGTGTTTTTGAAGGGTTTGCAAAAATGATTTTTTTATTTTAACTTTGCAAAACAAAGTACTTTTAAAACACGATATTAACATGGAAAAATTACTTACGGCTTTTGCCAATTACCTCAAAGTTAATCCTTATCAAGCCTTTATATTTATGGTCGCTATCATGATGATGATTGTGCTAACTATGTGGACACTTTGGCTGTTTCGCAATCGTTTTGAACATCCGAGGCGATTTGTCACAGTGATGTTATTGACGGTGTTTTCATTATTTTGTGTGTCACTCGTAGCCGTAAGAATCCCCGTAAACGGACGAATCGGACTGCATTTTATGATTTGGAATTTGTTCTTAGCATGGATTCCTTACCTAATTTCCCTCACGCTGGAACGCACGCAACGCAACGAAAAAATTGGTTTTCGGTCACTTTTTGTACTTGCGATATGGTTGTTATTTTTTCCGAATGCGCCTTATATGATCACTGATTTTCAATACGCAGGCGGTTATGGACATCCTTTATTGTGGCTTAATATTGTGACATTAATTTCTTTTGCATGGACGGGTTTATTGCTTGGATATTTGTCATTACGAGAGGTGCAGATGTTTTTGGAAAAGCATTTATCGCCGCGTTGGACGTGGAGTATTATCACCTTATCAATGGTGGCGGCAAGTTATGGTATCTTTTTAGGAAGGTATCAACGCTGGGATAGTTGGAATATATTGACGCAGCCCGTTAATTTGCTCACGGATATTTTGCAAACAATCACTACACCACGCGCCATAGGGATGACTTTGACTTTATCAGTGTTTTTGATTTTGGGATATTTGAGTTTAAATCTACTATCAAATCAAAAATCTGGTGATCGTCGTTAAAAAAAACTTATTCATAGAAAAAAACGAGTGTTTTGAATGAAAAGCATTTATATTTGGTGCATCATTAATAACCTCAACTTCAACCTCAAGTGCAACTTCAGATTATTTTTATGATTGAAGTTGAGGTTGCGTTTGAAGTTGAAGTTGAAATTCTCCACATTGATTATGGCATTTAGAATTAAATATAATGCGCCGGTCATTTTGACCTTTTCGATACTTGCGGCGGCGATATTTTTTATCAATCAATCTACCTTAGGTGGTTTCGATGGCTTTGTATCGCTCAATCCGTATATGGATTTTACTAATCCTTTTGCGATTCCGACCTTGTTTACCTATGTACTTGGACATGCGAGCATCGACCATTTGCTCTGCAATTTGACCTTTATTCTCCTGCTCGGTCCGATTATGGAGGAAAAATACGGTAGTCGCAATATGCTGATTATGATATTGATAACGGCGTTGGTCACGGCACTTATTCAAATATCATTATTCTCTACCGGACTTTGGGGTGCAAGTGGTATCGTATTTATGCTGATTATTTTGATTTCTTTTGCAAATGTACGTGATGGCGAAATTCCGGTGAGTTTTATCCTCGTAGTCTTGCTTTTTATTGGAAAGGAAATTCTTTATAGTTTGCAGCCCGACCACGTTTCGCAATTCGCGCATATACTCGGTGGTATTTGTGGTGGTTTCTTTGGATTTACGGGGATTTTAAAGAAGAGAAATCAAGTGGAATAAATAATTTAAGCTCCAAAAAACAAATTCCAAATTCCAAATTCCAAATCAACAATGGTTAAGTATAAATTTTGGGGGCTGCCTTTGGCAGCCCTTTTTTATCACAAAAGCACAGGGTTTATTGATTTTTATAAAATAACCCTTCCATTGATTCGCGGCGGGTTAAAACCCACCGCTTTTGCGAAACTAACATCTAAATCACAAAAGCGCAGGGTTTCAACCCTGCGGATATGGGACGAATATTTTTTCAAAATCAATAAACCCTGTGCTTTTGTGATGAGGCGCGAACTGGAAGTGTCGCGCTACGTTTCTATCACCCTTTTCAAGCCATTATAAATCTCCATAAAAGCCACATCTTGGTCATCGTACAAAGTCAGCGGCTTATCCTTTCCAAGTAAGGCTTGAAACTTAGCCAATATCGTATCCTCCCACGGACAAGGGCGGAGAATGACCGGAATGACTCTGGTCAAACCTTCCTTTTCGCGTTCCAACATAATCGGCAATTCCTCATCCATAATATATTTCGTATTTAGAAAATCCGAACTCACCAAGCACAACACAATATTCGCATCATGCAATTCCGATTTAATTTTATCATCCCAAATTTCTCCGGGAATGATTTGACGGTCATGCCATGTTTCGATATTGTGATTGTTTTTTAAAGTAGCGAGAAAGCCATCTATTTTATCTCGTAATTCCTTATCTTTTTTTGAATAGGAGAAAAATATTTTGAGTTGATTCGTATGCGGAATTTCGTCTTTCAACATGAATATCCCTTCTCTATTGATATGGCTTACTTTTGACATGTTAATGCCAATATGTCCAAGTATGAAATTGATATTAATATCTTCCTGGCTCTCATTACATCGAATCGGGTTATTACCACGTAATATCCATGTCATCAACTTCTTATAATAAAACAAAGTCGGGTCATCACTATCCTTACAATCCTCACACGGACAAGGCACCACCTTCTCCACCTCAATCCCC
>JAHDEO010000453.1 GCA_020628725.1 Saprospiraceae bacterium | reverse complement strand
CCTTCTGCCCCCGTCATTCGTCGGGATTTACAACTCTAACGAGGCATTTCAAGCATAAAAATGTTCCGTTAGGAACAAAATATCGGTAAAAAAACATCAAAAATAAGTTTAGAGTGCCGTTAGGTACTCAATATTTGCCACAATAAAATTTCATGCGTTTGCCCTTTCTTTTAATAGTGTCTTTTTGAATTAAAAATAATTCTAATATAAAAGCCTCGTAATGACTACTTTAGCTGTCAAGTGATTAAAAAATATTTTTGTAAATTATTGTTAATAAGTTAATTAGAAAATAAAATAATAATTTACTTGACAGCTAAAGCAGTCATTACGGTATTTATATTCACACCATAAATCCAATAGGCTGACTACCCGCAGTCGGCGTCCAGAAGTTGCCAATGTTGGGTAGGATGTATTCCAAATCAGAAGCAGATGCCCCAAACCATAACGCTAATTCAGCGAAATATTCATCACATGAAATGGTAGGTATCAATCTGCCATCGCCTGTATCAAGTGAACTACCGAGGTAGAGTTCGGGGTATTGCCCGTAGATTTTTTGTCCACCGATTGCTCCGCCCATAATAAGCGCGTGTCCGCCCCATGCGTGGTCGGAGCCATTGCCATTGGAAACAAGTTTGCGGGAGAAATCGGAAATGGTGAAGGTCGTCACGTCGTTTTCTACGCCCAACTCTACGAGTGCCTCGTAGAAAGATTGGAGCCCGACATCAAGAGTCGCCATCAACTCACCATGCTCCAAAAGGAAATTATCGTGAGTATCAAAACCGCCTAACTGCACGAAAAATGTTTGGTTGGTGACACCGAGTGCGTCCCTTGCTGCAATGGTTTTAGCGACCATTTCAAGGCGTTCGGAAAGGTCATCTTCTCCAAAAATCGTAGTGATTGGATAGGTTTCCATACCACTTGCGATAGCACTACTAAATTCAAGTGAACTTTCTTTTGAGCCTGTCAAAGAATTAGCATAAGCGGTTTCGAGTATGTTTTGATAATTGACATCGAGTAGATTATCAATTGTTTGGCGTTTGAGACTTTGGTAAAAACCGTTGTTGGTGCTACCATTTAGAGGAATACTGCCCCCGCTTTTAGCACTGATGGCGTATTCTTGTATGGTATTTCCTCTTTGGAAAACATTCGTGCCATCAAGGGAGAGATTCATGGAGATGTTTTGATTGGCGTTATTGGTGTAAAGGATGTCTGCAAGTCTGCCTCCCCAGCCGAGTGAATTACGGTCTTGTGGGACGGAGGTTTGCCAGTGTTTGCGTTGGTCAGAGTGGGAAAACAGACCAAGCGGGAGGTTTTGATCGGCGTTGAAAGTAGTGAGGTTAGTAGGAGCTACAAGCGCACCAACGTTGGCAACAAATGCTATTTTTCCACTCTCAAACATACTTTGTATATTCGGCATGTTAGGATGCAATCCATATAGTTTGCCATCGGGGTTGAGGGGATTGATGGGTAGCAATTGCTCTTGGGGGATTTTTAGATTGGTGCGTACATCGGCGTATTCAGTGTATTCGGATGTACCTCGTGGGATGAGCATATTGTAGCTGTCATTGCCACCTGAAAGTAGGATGCAAACGAGGGCTTTGTAGCTATTTTGTGTATAAACCGGGGCATTGGCTGCTGCGGCTGCATTGAGCAAACCCATATTGGTAATTCCTGAAAGCAGAGTGGTCGCGCCTACGGAAGCACAGCCCAAACCCAGCGTACTCAGGAAATCTCTTCTATTATAATGTGACATATTTTGTTAGTCGATAGTCGATAGTCGGTAGTCCATAGTAAAAAGCAAAATGATTAACAGTTGCCTATCGTCTGTGGACTATGGACTATCGACGGTTATTTTAAAATTGCGTAATTAGGGGAAATCATGATGAAATAAAGGGCATCTTTGACGAGTTCCTCATCGGTATGATTGGAAATGGTCGTCTGATATTGTTGAATGGTATCTATAATGATGGATCGGGCACTGTCAGATAATTGTCCTCTACATAGTAATAGGTTTAGGTGGTCTATCAATGCGGGAACTCCCTGTGAATTAAGGATGTCAATCTCATCATCGAGATTTAAGACAGGGTTATCTTGGCTGTTGTATATCAGCCCTAATCCCGTATCACTAACGAGTGTACGGTTGCGGAAAGGTCGGGTTTTGGTAGCATCTTCGATGGTATTGAGATAATGAATACCCGTAGTGGCGTTGAGAATTTGAAATTCGGGAGATACCATATCATTGGATAGCACATATTCTTTTTCTGCATAAAACGGCGAAAAGAAATTAAATACGGAAGGTGCAGCGAGAAAGGCTTGCTCTAAATCTTCTCCAATGTCAAATTCGTCTCTAAACCAAATTTTCCCCGAAGGGGTAGTAATATCAAAAGCCAGAAAAAGATTGGTGAGTCTTTCGATGGGTTGGAGTAATTTTCCGGTTTTGGGAGTGTCGATGAGGTCGCAATTACGGGCTTCGGGATCGACCAAAATAGCTTTTACAACTGCTTTCAAATCACCTCTAACTCCTTGACCATTATTGTTAAATGCATTAGCTACGCGATTGACGTATGCGGGAGAGGGATTGGATTTGACCAATTGCTGAATGAGTCGAATGCTAATAAACGGCGCAATATTCGGATGATTGAATAAGAGGTCAATTGCATCATTGATGTCCTTGACACCTGTTTGTCCTGAAGGCAATATAGAGCCGTCAATCATCCTCTTTTCGCCTGTATCATGATAGGCATCATACATTGTCATAGGGACGGTAAAATCAATGGCACCTTTACCTTTGGTGAAAGTAATTGTACTCCCATCGTCAGTTGCTCCACCGGCTAATCCTGTAAAAACCTTTGAAAGCTCCTGTACGTCTTTGATGTCGTAAGTTGGAATGAGGTTGCCGTTAGCATCGAGCTTTTCTGTACCATCGTTATTTAATTCTAATAATCCGATAGTAAATAATTGCATGATTTCGCGGGCATAATTTTCGTCGGGATATGTACCTAATGCAAAATCTGCTTTTTGATTTTGAAAAGTACTCAAATAGACACCCATTGACATGTGAAAAGTGACATCATGCAACATATCTCGATAATTGCCGAAGGCACCTTGATATAAAATGTCGTAATAATCAGAATTGCCAAAACCTCTACCACCCAAATCACTGGTGGCAGGTGCGATAACCAGAATTTGACTGAGGGCAAAAGCTATTTTATGCCTCAAAAAGTCGGGTTGTTTGACCAACATTTCGTAGAAAGTGTAGCTGAGATATTCGTCTTTTTCAGAATCATTGTCGGGGGTGATGACCATTGCGCTGTCGTATATCATACGATATTTTTCAGCATAAGAAGAAGCAGGTATTTCAAATTGCTCATCAAGCCAAGCATCTATGCCTACTTGATTTACGTATTCGATTTGCTCATAATTATAACCCATTGTAGCTTGTGCTAAAAAGCGGGCTGCTCCGACCAAATCAGGAGTGATACCTGTTCCATTGACCGAATTGAGTGCAGAATTGTCGGCATCTTCATTACTGGAAGACACACTGATGCCTACGTATTGTCCCGTTCCAAAATGATCAGGATAATTCTGTGCTATGACACAATATGGTAAGCATGAGAATAGTAATAGTTTAAAATAGAACTTCATGTGATAGAGTGGTTTAATAATAATGTATCTGTACATTCATTCTCAAAAAAATGTAGATGTATACAAAGTCGAATAAATAATACGTGGGAAGTGGGGAAAGAAAATAGGCAGTGGATGAGGGAACAGAATTTACAACTGTTCTAAAAGATGTTCTTTGATATTTGTCAGACGTAAAGTATATTGAAAATGTTGCATGCAAACACATACTTTGATTTTTTTGTGACTTGAAAGGAACTAACTTGCTGACTTCTTCGTACTTTTGTAGAGAGGTGGAATGGATTTAGGCAACTCGCAACAAATAATTAGTCAAAACTACTCGTTCTTTTTCACTCACTCTACGTTGCAAAAATGGTCATTTATCCCGATAAACTCACATTTTCGCGCCTTGATTGAGTAAAAAATAACTTCGTATTTTTGACCAATTATTTATTTCGAGTTGCCTTGGAATTTGGAATTTGTCATTTGGAATTTTTTAACACATGTTATTCGATATAAAGCCTGAAGAGCGAGCCATTTTCCAGTTGGTCAGCAGAGTTGCTGAGGAACTGGGCTATCCTACTTATGTGGTAGGCGGATACGTGCGTGACCGCTTGCTGGCACGTCATTCCAAAGATATGGATATTGTTTGCGTGGGGAGTGGTATTGAATTGGCAGAACGTATTGCCGATAATCTTTTTCCGCGTCCGAAAGTGACAGTTTATAGCCGTTTTGGAACGGCGATGTTTGTGTACAAAGATATGGAGATAGAATTCGTAGGTGCACGCCGCGAATCTTATCGAAAGAACTCTCGCAAACCTCAGGTTGAAGACGGTACGCTTGAAGATGACCAAAATCGCAGAGATTTGACTATCAATGCCTTAGCGGTTAGTTTGAATGAATATAACTTTGGGATGATAGTTGACCCGTTTAATGGTTTGGGAGATTTGGAACGACGTATCCTTCGCACGCCACTTGAACCGGGGCGTACTTTTTCCGACGACCCTTTGCGGATGATGCGCGCCATCCGTTTTGCTTCTCAACTGCATTTTGAAATCGACCCGAAAACATTTAAATCCATTAAGAACAATCGCCACCGCATCAAGATTATTTCGCAAGAACGTATTACGACTGAGTTGGAAAAAATCTTGATGTCCGAGAAACCGTCTGTTGGATTTAAGTTGCTGTTTGATAGTGGTTTATTGGAATTAATTTTCCCCGAAATGGCGAATTTGCAAGGCGTAAAAGTCAAAAACGGAGTTCGTCATAAAGATAATTTTTATCACACATTAGAGGTGATTGATAATATTTGCAAAAAAACGAATAATATTTGGCTGCGTTGGGCGGCATTGATGCACGACATCGCCAAACCACCGACACAACGTTTTGACCCACAAGTGGGATGGACATTTCATGGTCACGAAGCATTGGGGGCAAAGTGGACGCCGCGCATCTTTCGTAGGCTTCGTCTGCCGAATGATGCTAAGATGAAATACGTCCAAAAGCTTGTGCGTTTGCACTTGCGTCCTATTTCACTTACGAAAGAAAATATTACGGATTCGGCGATTCGTCGTTTACTTTTTGAGGCAGGAGATGATATTGATGATTTGATGATTTTGTGTGAAGCGGATATTACATCTAAAAATCCTAAGAAAGTGAAACGCTACCTGAGTAATTATGAACTCGTTCGTGAGAAACTCATCGAGGTTGAAGAAAAAGACCGTCTTCGCAATTGGCAACCGCCAATTTCAGGCGAATTGATTATGGAGACGTTTGGCATCGAACCGTCACGCGAAGTAGGTATTATCAAAAATGCGATTCGTGAAGCGATTCTGGATGGTGATATTCAAAATGAATATGAGGAGGCGTATCAATTTATGCTGGAGAAGGGGGAGGAGATTGGGTTGAAAGTTCATAGTTCATAGTTCGTTTCTTTTGAGCTAAAAACTCGTCTGCCATTTGCAAAAATGTCAGCCGTGTTTTTAACTCAAAAGGAAATATAAAATTTCAATTAAAATTATAAAAATTCCAATTATGCCATACGAACCCAATCGAATTTACCACATTTATAATCAAGGAAATAACAAACAGCCCATTTTTACAAAAGAAGAAAACTATTTACTCTTTCTTCAAAAAATGCGTAAACATATCCTGCCGAATGTTCATTTTTTAGCTTATTGTTTAATGCCAAATCATTTCCATTGGTTGGTATATACTAAAAACGAAGCCTGTTTGCCAAGTAGGTCAGTGAAACCTAATCTGATGAAGTCTGACTCCAAAAACAC
>JAHDEO010000452.1 GCA_020628725.1 Saprospiraceae bacterium | reverse complement strand
GTTATGGGGCATATATTTTTGTATTGTTATGTTTTAATAAAATCCGAAACCGCTCGCGCCACATTCTGCCCATCAATTGCAGCCGAAAGAATTCCTCCCGCATAACCCGCCCCTTCTCCACAAGGAAAAAGTCCGCTTACCTGCTCATGCATATACGTCTCGCGTACACGCGGAATGCGTATAGGCGAACTCGTCCGACTTTCCACACCAATCACATTAGCTGTCTCTGTGTAATATCCTTTCATTTTTTGGTCGAATTGGCGAACAGCTTTTTGCAAGCGTCGGCTGATGCCTTTGGGCAATAATTCATGGACAGGTGCAACGTAAATGCCCGGAATATAGGAAGTACCATTCAGCGATTTGGAGAGTTTTCCTTTAGCAAAATCGGTCAGGCGTTGGGCAGGAGCTTGTTGGCTGCCGTCACCTGCGTTGAACATGGTTTGTTCTACCGTTTTTTGAAATTCTAAACCTGCAAATACGCCATGTTTGCGATATGGTAGGAGGTCTTCCGGTTCTACAGCGACTACCGTTCCCGAATTGGCATACGGCGAATCGCGGCGCGAGAGTGACATACCATTCACCACTAATTCACGCGGAGCAGTAGCCGCAGGTACGACCAATCCGCCCGGACACATACATAAGGAAAATACACCACGCCCTTCCACTTGAGATACTAATTTGTAACTCGATGCAGGTAAATATTCCCCTCGTTCGGTGCGATGGTATTGTATGTCATCAATCAGTTTTTGAGGATGTTCAATGCGAACGCCCAACGCAAATGGCTTCGCCTCAATGTGTATTTTGTTTTTTTCTAATAAATAAAAAATATCGCGTGCGGAATGTCCTGTGGCGAGGATAACGGCATCCGCAAAATATTCCTGTGTTGACACGCGATTAATCGCGTCTCTACATTCCACGACCACCCCACGCATCTCATTTTCCTTCAAAATAAAATCAGTCACCAGCGAATGAAAATGAATCTCTCCACCGTGTTTTTCAATCGTCTCCCGAATGGCGGCTACTATCTGTGGTAATTTATTGGAACCGATATGCGGGTGGGCATCTATGAGAATATCTTGTTTTGCGCCATGCTCTACCAGCAAGCGCAGAATTTTGATATAATTACCTCGTTTTTTAGAGCGTGTGTACAGTTTTCCGTCTGAATATGTACCTGCGCCACCTTCTCCAAAACAATAATTGGAATGAGGGTGAACCTCACCAAATTGCTGTATGGCACGGAGGTCACGACGACGTTGACGGACATCTTTACCGCGCTCAAATATGATGGGTTTTATCCCTAATTCAATTAATTGCAAGGCGGCAAAATATCCAGCAGGACCAGCACCAACGATGATGACTTTCTTAGGTTTTGGCGGTAAAATTTGAAGAGAATCAAGTAAGGGCAGTTCAGATTTTGGGGTTTCGTTTATATACGCTTCTATACGCAACACGATGAGTGGTTGTCGCTTGCGTGAGTCAATAGAGCGTTTGATCTGAATGATTTCCGTGAGGTCGCTGTCTTTTATCCGTAATCTTCTAATGACTTCTTTACGGATAAAATCATCATCTGCTGCTTGCTTTGGCAGCAAGCGCAATTCTAATTGTTGTATCATGTGTGTGCTTCCTTTTTATGGAAGAAGGGTGCGGCATAGCCGCGAAGTTCAAATTCAAGAGTCAAGCGCAAGTTCAAATTATGGAATTTACATAACAAATTCATCGGTATAAATAAGATTTGGCGTAGCCGAATCGCGTAATTTGAACTTGCACTTGATACTTGTACTTGAACTTTAGAATTTATTCATCATTTTCTGCTTCATTTTCTGGAATTCTGCCTCTGTGATGACGCCATCATCGCGCAATTTAGCGAGGTCTTGTAGTTTTTTGAGTGCTGCGTCCATGGTGTCCGGTTCGTCGCTGACAGCTTCGTTAGGCGTTGGTGTTTCAACGGGGTCTGACGCAGTTGCTTTGCGGCGACGGGTTGTTTTTTTCTTCTTTTCTTCTTTTGCTTCGGCTTTTTTCTCTTCTTCCTCGCGTTTGATGTCTTCAGCTACTTTTTTACCTTTTTCAAATTGCTCTGAATAGTATTTTCGCAATCTATCTACATCAAAATCAAGGAATGTACCGCCGGTTTCAAAGTGCTGTCTGAATACCTGACCAAGTGCATAAGTAGAAGCTCCGGACAATACCGGCATTGCCACACTACCTACAACCGAGCCAATACCCGGTATCAATTTGATAGCACTCGCACCAACACGCGCCATGCTCGAACCTACAAGTGTAGTAATCAAACTTTTGCCTTGCATTTCATCAAAATTAACACCGTAAACACGACTCATTTGCTTAATCATATCTAACTGTACGGCACTTACTGCGGCTATATCAGCAATTGGAAGAGGAATTAATCCCGCGCCCATAGCCCATACAATATGGTTGCGAATAATGGGATCGACAAGTCCACCCATATTATTATTTCCTTCATTCATATAATCTCGTCTCATAAGAAATTATTTTTTGTAATTATTTTTTGCGAATTAATGAAAAATATCGTTCCAATGAAAGTTTTTACGACAAATTGTCCGAGTTTTGCGATTAATTGGTGGTTGCGGGTTACGGGTTACGGGTTACGGGTTAATTTTTCTCGTTAACCCGTATAACTCGCAACTCGAACATATGTTAACAGCTATTTCGCCCATTGACGGACGCTATCAAAGTAAAACGCAGGAACTTGCGCCTTATTTTTCTGAATTTGCATTAATCAAATATCGTGTGCAAGTCGAAATCGAATATTTTATCGCGCTTTGCGAATTGCCTTTGCCACAATTAAACGGCTTTGATACGCATAATGTTGAGCGATTGCGCGGAATTACACGCTATTTTGACGAAACACAGGCAGCACGAATTAAGGAAATCGAGCGACGTACCAATCACGATGTCAAGGCAGTAGAGTATTTTTTGAAGGAAGAATTTGAGGAAATGGGCTTGGGCATGTGGAAGGAATTTATCCACTTTGCACTCACTTCCCAAGATATTAATAATACGGCGGTTCCCCTCTCTCTCAAAGCTGCTTTGAATGATGTATACGATGTTTTTTTTGTGAAAATTGTAGAAAAACTGCACGCACTTACACGCGAGTGGGCGCAGATACCCATGCTCGCACGTACACACGGGCAAGTGGCATCGCCGACATTACTCGGAAAGGAAATTGAGGTATTTAGTGAACGATTGAGTGTCCAATTTCGGCAACTGAAAGAAATTCCGTTTTCTGCCAAATTTGGTGGCGCAACGGGCAATTTCAATGCGCATTATGTGGCTTATCCTGAGACAAATTGGCATGAATTCGCGAATGATTTTGTGAATAATCGCCTAAGGCTTCAACGTTCTAATCCGACTACGCAGATTGAACATTATGATAATCTCGCCGCGTTATTTCATGCTTTGTCGCGCATCAATACTGTTTTAATTGATTTTTGTCGTGATATATGGACGTACATTTCGATGGATTATTTTAAGCAAAAAACTATTGCCGGAGAAGTTGGTTCGTCAGCGATGCCGCACAAGGTCAATCCAATTGATTTTGAAAATGCAGAGGGGAATCTCGGCATTGCAAATGCTATTTTTGGACATTTGGCAGAAAAATTACCCATCTCACGATTACAACGTGATTTGACGGATAGCACAGTCTCGCGGAATGTGGGCGTACCGATGGGGCATACACTCATTGCATTCAAATCTATCTTGAAAGGCTTGGATAAATTACTGCTCAATGAGGCAAAACTTGATGCAGATTTGGAAGCAAATTGGGCGGTAGTAGCCGAAGCGATTCAAAATATCCTTCGACGAGAGGGCTATCCGAAACCTTATGAGGCATTGAAAGATTTGACACGCGGAAAGGCAGCCATTTCTAAAAAAGATATTCAAGATTTTATAGAGAAATTGGAGGTGAGTGCGGAGGTAAAGTCTGAATTACAAGGGATTACGCCGCAAAATTATGTTGGGAAATTTCTGTAAATTTGGTCATCATTTTAAGATAGTGAAGTGAAAAGTTGTCCCTTTACCGTATTCGGAGGTGAGCCATATTTCTCCTTTGTGATTTTCGACAATACTTTTTGCGGTACTCAAGCCTATACCTGTTCCCAACGTTGGGTCGTCGTGAAGTTTTTTGAATAATTGGAAGACCTTACTGAAGTCTTTTTTACGGATACCCATTCCATTATCTTCCACCTGAAATTCCCAAAAATCGTTTTGTTCTTGAGCAGAAATTGTGATAACAGGCGTTCGTTTCTGACATCTATATTTTATGGCGTTGCTAATAAGATTTTGAAAGAGTTGGCGAATTTGAATATTATCGCCTCTGACTTTAGACGGGAGATTTCCAAAGATGATTTCTGCATTTTGACTGGTAATGAGGGCGTTAAGTTCCGTGATAGTTTGATTCAAAAGGTTTTGAATGGATATTTCCTCGATTTTGATTTTTTCACTGTTGATGTTTGAATAATGCAGTAACCCGTTGATAAGCCCGGTCATATTACCGGAAATGTTGATGATAGTGTCAATGATTTCATGCTCATCATTATCCATTTTATCTACCATTTTTTTCTTGAGCAATTGAGCAAATCCCTTTATGGTATTAGCAGGTTCTTTGAGGTCGTGCGATGTCATGTGTGCAAAATCTTTGAGCTGTTTGTTGGAAGTGATGTATGCTTTGAGTGCTTCGTTTTTTTGTTCTAATTCCAACATATTATCACGCAATACTATCTCTTGCTTTTTTAATTGGTCAATATCATGAGCGATAATCATCACGCAATCAGCCCCATACCAATTGATGCCTGTCCAGATAACTTTTGTCCAGAAGGGCGTTCCGTTCTTTTTCTTAAATTGCCATTCAAATTCTTGAACATCTCCATCATTTTTATATTTATGAATAATACGGTGCAGTTTTTCAGCAGAAGAAGCCCCGTCAGGTTGTAATTCGGGGCTAAGCGTGAGCATGTTGTTTTTATAAACCTCACATTCAGTGTACCCAAGTATATCCAGCCATTTTTGATTCGCTGCGATAGCTCTTTTTTTCTCCTCTATATCTACTATAACAATTCCAAGCGGGGAATTGTAAAATAGTGTGTAATACCTCTTTTCACTTTCGTCAATGGCTTTAAGTAAATTGGTGCCCTTAGATTCCATGGACCTAATATTCGGGTGATAAGGTGATGATATATTGTTGATTGAATTTTAATTACATAACAAGCAAAACAATAATTTAATCAAGGGTGAACTAATCGAAATGCTCAACTTATGCCATTTTTATACGGCATCGGTTCCCTAAGAGGCTGTTTAAAATTATTTGTATTGCGACTATGAAACGTCTTTTTCGCCCATATTTCAGCTATTTTTCGTCATGTAGCTCCCCGATAGTTATCGGGGTAATCCTCAAAATGAGCTTCATCTGGACAAAAAATACATTTCATATTCATCAAAAAAATAATTCTAAACAGCCTCTAAAATGGTATTATTAACTCAAGTTGCGGATAAACCGCAAACTTGAGCAAATCCCAAATTTCAAGCACCAAATTCCAATGAAAGACGTATGAAACACACCAAAATTGGGTTTTGGAATTTGGATTTTGGAATTTTTCAAGTTGTCCGCAACTTGAATTATTACTTGCTCGTTACTGAATAAAACAAGTAATGCAGGCATTTAATTAAAATCAAGAAGAAATATTGGATTTAGTAACCGGGAATAATGACCAATTTTTCATTTTACGTAGTAAAACCAAGCAAACAGTAAAATATTAGTGACGATACCAATGACTACAAAAAAAGAGCGACAAACATAAGTTTGTCGCTTCATGAGAAAGTTGAAAAATGCTTGGAGTTGTTTATTTGTCTTAAGAGCTTGTTTAAAATTTGTACGAACTGTAAATCAATAGATTGTGGTTTTGGC
>JAHDEO010000451.1 GCA_020628725.1 Saprospiraceae bacterium | reverse complement strand
ATGGCTTTCAAATCTTCCTCACTCGGATTTTGAGCAAAAAACTGCAAAATCTCCAACTGAAGTGGTGTAAGCGGCGATGATAAGGTCTGTTGCATGATTGATTTTTAGAAAATATTTATACGCAAGTTAGTGGTTTTTGGCTAAATATTCAAACAAGGTCTTTGAGCCTGTCAGGATGTTGACTACTGTGCGTGATAGCGATAACTTCTACGGTTTTATCTTCTTCGTTCACAAAAAATATGATTTTGTATTTCCATTTGAGGGCAAAGCGGTACACTTCATCTTCACTACTGATCTCGTGAACGATAGGTCGTCCGGTGGGAAATTTTTCGAGTTTTTCAATTTCATTGGCAATGCCTTCCGCAACATGTTGAGCGTTATCTTCGCTTACATTTTCTTGCAAATACCGGAAAATATCGGCGATATGTTCACGAGCTTGATGCGTAAGGACAATTTCATAAACATCTACCATGTCTTCATGTCTTCTTTGAGTTCATCAAGCGTGATGAAGTTACCTTTTTTAATCTCTGCCCTTGCTGCCCTTGCGCGTTCTTTGAATGCTTTTGCTCTAATCGGGTCGCCTTCAATGGTGTAGCCGATAATCGGGTCATCTTCTACATAAGCATTCAGCTTTTGAAGTTCATCGTCAGAAGCGGTGTCAATGTATTGGTGCAATTTTTCTTTTAATTCTATTGTACTCATTTTGTTGCGTTTGTTATAACATACTATGCAAGTTAGCGGTTTTTGGCTAAATATTCAAATGAGCAAAAAGCCGCACAACAACATCAAAGCCGAAAAACAAGCACCACGACACCAACCAAAAGCAACCGTCATTCCGAACCCCGATTCGGGAATCTGTGAAGGTTTAGCAACATTTTAAATCGAAGCTACTGACGGAAGGATTTCCAAGAGTGAAGAGATTCTGCGTTTGGGCGTGGAATGAACGACACTTAAAAACAAAAACGCAAAACAATTTAGTTCTTTTGGGTGTTTACACCTTATGTCAGTTTCAAACAAATTTTCACTAAACTCAAATTTATGCTTTCTAAAAACAATCTGAAAAAACTATCACTTCGTATTTTCTACATCTGTGTAGTCATAGGTTTCATTTCTTTAACAATAACCATTTTTAAATTATGGTAGGGCGGTCATATAAATTTCGGTGGTATTAATCTAAGTAAAATAAGTGCCATAGGTGATTTCATTGGTGGCTTTATTGGTATTTTATTCACGATTGCTACGGTAGCCCTTGTTTGGTTAACATACCAAGAACAAAAGGAGGAACTTGCTAAAACCAAGGAGCAAATTCAAAAACAGCAATTCGATACTACTTTCTTCAACTTACTAAACACTCTAAACCAATTAGTTGAAAGCATTGATTTAAGAATGATGAAAAAGGGAAATGAAGGTGGTCATGTATTCGATTACATTAAAACTGGTAGAGATTGTTTTTACAACCTAGTTGGTACGGTACATGGAAATCTTGGTAAAACTAACTCACTAATCGGTGCAGCAACAAGTAAAACAATTTTACAAAATTCGTCGGATTTACAACCTTACTTAGGTATGATAGGCGTAATACTTAGGCATATTGATGGATATGAGGGCATAATTGATAAAGAGTTCTACATCTCAATACTGAAGGCAAATTTATCTGGATATGAGATTGTTTTATTAAATTATGCCATGTTTTCTGATGTCATTGATGATGATTTTAAAACTTTGATTTCTAAATACAATCTATTAAGTAGTCTCGATCCTAAAAAAGTCAAAAGCAAAGATTACATTTATGCTAATAAAAAGGAGCATACTCATAATGGACAACTTGAAACTTACACCTAAAAATCACTCATCCACCTCCTCCCTAACAACACTCCGCATACTATCCACCGTCAAATGTTCTTTAGTAAAATTGCACCACTTACAGGTTTCCTTACCACAGCCGGTGAAAAAATCGTGTTGTTGCACCCGTGCATACACCTCGCGTATCTGTGCGCGAACCGTCTCAACATCAGCCGCTTGTAGTTGGTAGTGGACTTGTTTGAAGGTATCTTTTTTATCCTTTTCCAAGTAATCAATCTCGCCCGATGTGATGACGTAAGGCGCATTGCGGTAGTTCTCCAAGAGGATTTTGTAGAAATGCACCTGTCGCCAATAATCGCCGCCGTAGGGGTGTTTATCGTTCGGTGCGCTGGTCTTTTCGGGTCTTGGTTTGCCCGTTTTATAATCAACGGCGTGGGCGGTGTTGTCCTTGTGAATTTCGAGTTTATCAATGATGCCCGATAGCGGGATGCCCTCCATTTCCACGTTGCGGATATACATTTCGACCTCCGCGTGTTTGTGCCAAGTGCCGACCCGTGCGGCGTGGTAGTCGGGCAGCAAGAGCCGTCCGCGTTCGAGACTGCGTTGGTAGCTTTGTTCGGTAAAAAACAGGCGTTGGCGACGCATTTCGCGTTCAAAATCGCGTACCATGATATCCGCACCCGCAAAGGATTTGTCTTTCGCCCCCTTCATCCGCACAAACAACCGCTCGACCGCATAGTGCATCGCCGTACCATAGGCCGCCGCCTCGCTCGACGTACTCGGAATCTTCAACACATATTCAAAATAAAAACTCAAGGGGCAGTCCAGCCAGGTATTCAAACCCGATGCACTCAGCGTGAAGCCCTCCAACATCACCTCCAATTCTTCTGTCGAAAATGGTTGCTCCAAAACAGGTTTTTCCACCTCCGTGACCATGAGAATTTGAGCGCGTTGGAGCGCGGCAGGGTCGGGCGTGGCTGCGCGGACGGGCAGGTGGGCAGCATCCGTCAGTTCGCTCACAAATTGGGCGGCAGTGAGGGCTTTTCCTTCTAATGAATTTTTATTTAGAGAAATATGTAATGCCTTCTTAGCCCGCGTCATAGCGACGTAAAAGACCCGTCGGGCAGCTTCCAGACTATCTTGTTCTTCGGTGGTGACGGTCAGATTTTCGGGCAGTGTGAATTGGTATCGGCTGCGACTTTTCGGCTCCCAATTTTCGCCACAATCAATCATAAAAACGTACTCAAATTCGAGTCCCTTCGAGCTGTGTGCGGTCACGAGATTGACCCCGCCGCCTTCCGTTCCCGACACCTGCAATACGCCGAGCGCAATCTGATTTTCACGCATCCGGCGAAGGAGTGCGAAGAGTTGTCGCAGGTCAAAATCGGGACTTTTTTGCGCCTCCAATCGCACAAAATCAAAGAGTGTAAAGACGAGTTTGGTCTGCCATGCCTTGTCCTCCGCTTCGGTCATCTGCCGCAGCAAACCACTGTGATTGATGAAGCGTTCCAAGACAATCGGCAAGGGAAAATTGACGTAATCCGCCAACAAGCGCGTCAGCACCTCCTCAAATCGCCACATCGCCTCCGCATCTTCCAATTCGAGCGCGTTCAACAGCTTCCTATCGCGCAATACCTCCCGCCAATGCAGGGGAATATCCTCGCGTTTGCGCCTTTCGCTATTCACCCGCGACATGTAGGCAGTGAGCGTAGAAATGTCTCTTATTTTTATATTAAAAAAACTAAAATGAAGGACTTTGTAGAGTTGGTGTTCGCCCGAATTTGGCGCATCATATTCTTTTTGTAAATATTTTAAAAATTCTAAAATATTCTGAATTAAATGTTGTTGGAGAATGTCCACATTGCGCTTGGTGTGGTAAGGGATGCGCTCGGCTTCGAGTAGGCGGGTGAGGTAGTCGGCTTGGCGGTGTTTTTTGTAAATAACGGCAATTTCATTCGCTTGCACATCCGCTTGAATGAGCTGTTTAATTTGCGAAGCTACATCAACGGCTTCATGGAAAATGTTTTGATATTCAGCGATTTGCGGCAATTCGGGCAGTCGCGCAACGGCTTCATTGGCAGCGTGTAATTCTTTCGTGACTTGGTACTTTTGCAATTGATTCAACAAACGCAATTCATTACAATCAATCAGACATTTCGACGCATCCAAAATGTGCTGCGACGACCTGTAATTTTCCCTCAAAACGACCAATTCAATATCCGTAGAGTAGCGGTCATGGAAGTCCAAAATGTTCTGCACCCGTGCGCCCTGAAATTCAAAAATAGATTGGTCGTCATCGCCCACCACAAAGACATTCGGCTTTTCCCAAAAGTCAATCAGCATGGACATCAGTTGGTTTTGTGCGCCGTTGGTATCCTGAAATTCATCGACCAAAATGTACAAATATTGCTCCTGATAGCGGCGCAACAAATCCGTATTTTCCCGAAACGCCCGCAGCACCCACAGTATCATATCCGCAAAATCGTAGCGGCGGCGGCGCGTCATTTCCTGTTCATATACGCGGAAGAGTTTGGCGGCTTTCAGCAATTTTTCCATGCGTGTCTCCTCCTCGCGCACCAGTCGCGGATTGAGGTCGCCGCGCTTGTATTCCTTGTATTTTCGTTGGTACAAAAACCGCTGATTTTCGGGCATACTCTCCAAATGCTCCTGTACACGGTCTTCGATATGCTCCACCGTCCAGCCTTCGGCTTTTATGGTATCAAACAGATTTTCGAGGTGTTTTTGATAATAAAAATTTTCCCCGCGCAAAGGCTTCAAAGGATGCGTCGCAGGCAAATCTTCCAAAATGCCCTGTACGATTTCGATACGTTCCAATTTGCTCACAGGCTCCACATCCCGCAAACCAAAATGTCCTAAATTGCTCTGAATGATAGTATTACAAAAACTATGAAAGGTAAATATATGCAGCTTATGACTTTCCGGTCCGATAAATTCCAAGAGTCGCTCGCGCATGGCGTGGGTCGCGGCATCTGTGTAGGTGAGGCACAAAATATTATGCGCCTTCGTATCTGTCCGGCGGAGTATCTGCCCGATACGTGCGCTGAGGATATGCGTCTTGCCCGTCCCCGGACCCGCCACGACCAATACGGGTCCTTCAATGGCTTCGACCGCCTCGCGCTGGGCAGTGTTCAAACCACTTAGGATGTGGGCGAAGCGGGCTTCGTAGTCTTGGCGGGTGGTGTGCTTCATAGTTTGGTGTGTGGATTTTTTTTTATTGGTGAATGTGAACGATGTTTTGTCTCTAACGAGACAAGAGGAGGGAGGAGATTTGGCGTTTATTACCGATATTTTGTCCCTATGGGACAAAGATGTTTTGCATTGCTTTGTTTGTTACCAATATTTTGTCCCTAACGGGACAAGGACGTTGGTTGTTTTGGTGCTGTTACCGACATTTTGTCCTTAACAGGACAGGTGATGTTTTGTGTTTATATTTTCTACCGATATTTGATTCCTAACGGAATCTTTAAATCAAAATTTATTAGCCTTGTTAAAGGCTAAATATCGGTAGCAAAATCGCAACGAATAGAATCCTCCTGTCCTGTTAAGGACAAAATATCGGTAACAAAGACCACAACAACGAACGCCCTTGTTCCGCTAGGAACAAAACATGAGCAATCCCCTCACTCCAAAGGCTTAAAGATATACCTTTCATCATAATCTACCTCAAATGCTGTCAATATTTGTTCGTATTCTTCCAAAAATGTCTTTTTTCGATGATGTTCTTCTTGATTTTCGATGTATTGAATCACTTGCGGTACTTGCGACCGACTATAAGAAAATGCTCCATACCCGGATTGCCATTGAAACTTCGTGCCGATAAATCCCTGACGGTTTATCCATTTGGTGGAATGTTCTTTGACTTCTCGCATCAAATCGGACAAGCCTTGCTTCGGGCGTTGCCCGAACAGCATGTGCACGTGGTCGGCTACACCATTAATACAGAGCATTTTGTGGTCATAATTTTGGACGATGCCTGTGATGTATTTGTATAAATCAGGTTGCCAACTTTTGTGAATGACCGCATCCCGATATTTAACAGCAAATACGGCGTGAATGTGAACTTGTGTGTAGGTATTAGACATAATTTGGGTGGATTTTGGTGAATAAATTTTGTTGGTAAAAATAA
>JAHDEO010000450.1 GCA_020628725.1 Saprospiraceae bacterium | reverse complement strand
TTGAACTTGGCACTTGAATTTGTACTTGCACTTACTTAAATATCATCTGATTTTCCGTTTTTTCATTTAAAATAAATTAACTATGAAATTAAATTTAACTACAAAATTTTTATCTCTTGCTGTAGCTATGTTATTTAGCATAGGCGTCATAGCGCAACCTGCTAATGATAATGTTTGCGATGCCATTGATTTAACCGGTGGCGGCAATTCCGATCTTGTTGATAATACAGGAGCTACCGTACAAGATGGTGAGAATGCGCTCGATCCTCCTACTATAGACGGCTGTGCTCCCGGAGGATGGTGCGACCCTGCCGGAGCCAATGAGAGTAATATTGACAACTCTATCTGGTTCAAATTTGACGCACCGGCTGCCGGTAGTGTTACCATTAGCGCATGTTTGAGTAATTTTGATACTCAGATTGCAGTTTACGAAGTTGGTGATTGCAGCGACTTTTCTACATTTACTTACGTTTGGGGAACAGACGATATTGAAGGTTGTGGTGTATTGGATGATGGAACAACAATGGGATTATCATCTGAAATGACACTTGAGTGTCTTACAGCAGGACAATCCTACTACATTCTTTTGGACGGATGGGATAATGACGATCCGACCTTTAGTGTGCCTGAGGGGTTCGTTGATTTGTCTTTAGAAGAAATAGCACCTACAGGAGATGCAGTAATGATTGAGTCCAGCTCTGTAACTAACCCAACTTGTATGGGCGGAGCAGATGG
Organism: Saprospiraceae bacterium; assembly: GCA_020628725.1. Lineage (GTDB taxonomy): Bacteria > Bacteroidota > Bacteroidia > Chitinophagales > Saprospiraceae > JAHDEO01. The sequence continues at coordinate 5,259 of JAHDEO010000450.1, read as the reverse complement.
TAGCGCGAGTGTTGTAATAACAGGAGGTTCGCCACCATATACTTTTGCATGGGACACAGGCGCAACTGAGCAGACACTTGCTGATGTAGGACAAGGTACTTACACATTCACAGTAACAGACGCTTGCGGTAATATGGCTATGGAAACTGTTACTGTAATGGACGGTCCTGAGCCTACTCAAGTTGTAACGGCTGTTTCCGAATTTAGCATTGTTCATCCTACTGATTGTGGCGACGATTCTATTGAAAGCGGTAATAGTGGCACTGATGGTCAGATAGCTTTGGGAGTTTCTTCCGGTACGCCGCCATATACTATGGTATGGAGTACAGGTGATACCACAGCTTTACTTACAGGACTTGCTCCGGGCGACTACACTGTAACTGTCTATGATGGTTGTGACAATCCGCCTGCGGTAGAAACATTTACATTGACTACTGCAGCAGGGAATAGCACTCCTGCAGGAGAAGATGTAGAAACTACCTGTGGCAGTACTGCTGAAATTGGCGGTTCAGGTTTGGGCGCATTGAGCCAATTGAATACAGATACAGGACTTGGCGCGCTAGCGGGCAATGTCGCTTGTCGTGGCGGTGGATTTTATTCTGACAACAGCTACTTCAGAGCCTTCGAGTTGGATGATGATTTCGGACTCTCAGGAGAAGTACAGATTGAAGGAGTAGATTTCTTACTTTTTGCAGAAGCAGCACCTGAGGCAGGTGGTCTCCAGTCTGTTACTTTCAGACTACACACTGCTGATATGACAGACTTAGCAAGTGCGACGCTCACTGAAATTGCCAGCATTACTATGATGGTTCCGGATATCCCTGATTACGAATTCTTTAGAGCACCTGTTAGTGCTACAGTAGATGCTTCTGAAATTCTTGTAGTAGAAATAGCGCACCCGGGAGGTACAATACACCGCTTCGATGTTGCTTCGATAGTACCTGATAATGTTTCTACGTTCCCGCAGCCAACTTATTTGCTTTCATCCGGTTGTGGTTTGAGTGCCCCAATAGCAATGACGGCTATTGGATTTGACAATCAAGCGCTCATGAATATTATCTATCGAGACAATTCCGGCGATACATACGCTTGGGACGATCCAAATGGCGACCTAAGTGCTACTGATACAGCTAATCCAAGTCTTACAGTGACAGCTCCTGCGACTTATACAGTGACAGTGACAGACGCTTGTGGAAATTCTGTTATAGACGAAGTTAGCGTAGATTGTGAGGTAGGTATCGTTGCTCCTGAGGATGCGGTATTCACGATTTCTCCGAATCCAAGTAATGGTATTTTCCAATTGCAAAATACTGATACAGCACAAAATATCATGCTTCAAGTATTTGATTTGCAAGGAAAAATGATGGAAGCAGAGCAATTCAACGGTACATTGCACACGCTTGACTTATCAGCTTATCCTGCGGGAATTTATGTCTTGAAATTGGATAATGGTGTAGACATAGAGACGCATAAATTAATGGTATACTAAGCAAGTTTAATGATTGGTTAATTAGGTGATTGGTGATTAGCTTTTGTAAATTTTGCGCTGCAAAATTCTAATTCATGCTATTTACTGATACCAATTTCCAATAATAAATTTGTTTTTATAATAAAAAATTGCCCATACACGCAAAGCGTGTATGGGCTTTCTTTTTCTCTTTTTCTCGAAAGAAAAACATGATTTCACACGCTTTTCTGACAATATGAGTTTATATTTGTAATTGGTGATTTGTGGAATGCCTTAATTTAAAACAATTCAGCAATCCGACAATCATACAATCACGCAGATTATGAAATTAACTATCACATCCTTATTCATAACCCTCCTTTTTTGCGGAAATCTTCTTGCACAAATCACACTTGAAGTGGAACGTTGCGGTACAGATGCTTACATGGAAGAAAAGATGCAAGACCCTGTTTTTAAGCAAGAATTTTTACAACAAAAAGCGTTGATTGACCAGCAGGTTGAGCAGAGTATAGTCGCACCTTGCGCTACACCACTTATCATTCCTGTAGCAGTGCATTATAATAACCCGATAACAGATGCCAATCCAGCTTGTTTGATAGATAGGGCTTTGGGGCAAATCGAACAATTGAATCTGGACTACAGCATGTGCAATATCAGCGCGGGAGTTTTATGTGATTTTGCCGAGGCTTGCCCCGGATATTTTGATGTGCCGATAGAGGATTTGATGCCGGAGGATGGAACGTGTATTCAATTCTGTTTGGGCGATCAAAATCTGCCCGCAGGTGAAGATAATATTGGGGGTTATGCGATTACAGTAGGCGATTATAGTTGGACGGGCAGTAACAACGATACGCAAAACAACTGGGATGGATTCTTAAATTTCTTTGTCAGTAATCAACAGGGGGCGGGCGTATTAGGTGTAGCTCCTCTGAATGGTGGTATCAACCCATCCGGTAATGGTGTGTATGTATTGGCAGGAGCTTTTGGTGGAGTAGGCGGACCCTGTACTTCCGGATCGCCTTTGGATAATTTCGGCGTCTTTACGCGCGGAGCTACGGCTGCACATGAGGTTGGACATTACTTTGGCTTGGTACATACATGGGACGATAATTTAGCAGATACGCCACCTCAAACCCAGCCGAATTACGGTTGCCCAATCTATAGTACATTCACCTGTACCTCAAGTGCGGGATCTGACTTTTCGAATAATTTTATGGATTATGTGAATGATAATTGCATGAGTAATTTTACGGCAAGTCAGGTGGCGCGCATGCAAATCATAGCGGCTGATCAGAGTGCATGGGCTACGGACAAAATTTCGTGTTATGCTGATTGGCAAGATGGCACATTGACTTATAATTCCTGTCAATCATTCTGCGAACCTGTAGCTTGTGCGACGGAGGCATCTACATTCTACTTCCAAATGGATCAGGCTTGTGCAGGTACGCCTTATGTATTGCCTACTAATTATACAGAAGGCGGATTGACTTTGGACAATGAATCAGCGGCTACTTACCGATGGAGTGTCAATGGTTACCTGCCAACAGGAACAGCTATCAACAGTACTACATACATGCCGCCGGCACCTATGGGATGTGGTGCTGAAGATGTTTTATTGTATTTAAATGTGAGTTGTTCGGGTGATTCAAATCTTCAGATTAATGGGGGCGCATTGAGTCTCGAAGTATATCCTGACCCTTCGCAATTGGCACTTAGCGATTTGGTAACATTTACAGATGGAACTTGTGATGGACCAACTTGGGCAATTGCTGATGGTTGTAGTTCATTCGTTACAGTTACCGCAACTGACGGACCAACTTTTCCTGTGACATCAGGTTCAGGAACAGTGAATTATAATGTAACACTTAATTACCCCGGAAGTTGCTGTGGTGATGGTTGTAGCTATACGGCTGCGGCAAACTATACCTGCGAAGACGGAGATTGTCCTGCAAGCAATGGTGACTGGAATTAGACGATAGACGGCAAAATACATCAATGAAGAAAATACTCATCGTAGCAGCGACGATGCTTGAAATTCAGCCTTTTTACGAACAGCTTCAAAAAGATTTTGAACAACCTGATGATGCGATTTTCGAGCGGGATGGTGTGCAGATTCGCATCTTAGTGACGGGCGTAGGAATGTTGATGACGGGAGTACATTTGATGCGTTTTTTGGTGCAGGGAAATGTGGATTGGGTGATTAATGCAGGGATTGCAGGAGCATTTAATGAGGATTTAAATATCGGTGAAGTCGTCGAAGTAGGGGAGGAGCAGTTTGGAGATTTGGGGGCGCAGGAACGTGATGGTGGTTTCATGGATGTTTTTGATATGCAATTGTTGGATGGAGATAAATTTCCATTTGAGAAAGGTATTTTGCGAAATAAAAATGTCCACCATTCATTAGCATTAAAACGTGTAAAAGGACTTACAGTAAATAAGGTGCATGGCGAAGCCGATGCCATTCATTTTATCAAAAAAAAATACAAAGCTGACATAGAAACGATGGAAGGCGCAGCCTTCTTTTATGTTTGTCAACTCCAAAAAATACCCTTCACACAAATTCGCTCTATTTCCAATTATGTAGAACCTCGCAATCGTGCAAATTGGGATATTCCTTTGGCGGTTAAGCATTTAAATGAGGTGTTGTGGCAGTTGATAGGATTGGAACTTGCGCTTGATACTTCAACTTGAACTTTCTCAGTCCAACTCAATACCCCATGTCCGAAATTCAACAACCTTCACCAGATACATTTTCGTGAAGCTGCCCTCGTCTCCGCCCGTAACTTTACGAAAGTATTTTTTTTCGGTAAAAAGTCGCTCACGTAGAATCTTTGTTTCGAATAGGAAAAATGTATTGTCAAATTTATAAATCCAAAAATTGGCAGTAGTGGTAGTCAAGCCGGAAGCTTTACCACGCGAAGCGTATTCAATAGCGACATTACCTGTTTGACATGCCATGAGGTCATTTTTCACTTCAAATGTGATAGGTTGACCATCAATGACACCTTCAATATCGTGATATTTCGTATTGGATTGTTGGAAATCAGAAATTTCCGGGAAATGGACTTGTAGTTTTTCGATGGCTTCGCGTTCGGCGCGCTGACCGTCTTGCAAGTCTTTTTTGAAATTGTAGTGCATGGGCGTGGGTTTCAAATGTTAATTGGATAAAATTTGGTTTATATTGTTTTGGTCGGTACAAAAGTAATAAAACTTCACAAGTTGTAAAATAAAATGTGCTCATATTCATCGAAAAAATAATTCTAAACAGCCTCTAATAGGTCTGCTACCAACCGTTGCTGAAATTCATCCAAAGTACTCAGATATAATTCTTGCAGCACAATAGTATCGGTTTCATTTGTAATACGTATATTAGCATCGTGTACGAAAAGATTGCTGATTTGGTCAGCATCAATCGTTGAAAAAAGGATGTGCTACGTGTGAGCAATATGTAGGGAGGAATGGCATTTGGTCCGGCTTCAATATAACCCACTACAACAATCTCAGGTTCGGCGTTGGCGTATACTCTTCTTCCAAGACAAAAAGCTAATTATCAGGACAATAGAAAGTGTGAGAAAGGAAATTTCGCATATTTCGTGTACTCGTTATTCGTTTATTCATGTGCTCGTTTTTATGGTGCATTAGCGTTGTTTTTAATTCAAAGAAAGCAAATTAATTGTTGAATTTGAACTTGAGCATGAATTTGAATTTATTTACTTCTGAAACCTCAATTAAAGCAGGTTAGTTTTTGGCTAAAAAATATTTTTTAATCAAATATTTATTTTAAAAATAAA
>JAHDEO010000449.1 GCA_020628725.1 Saprospiraceae bacterium | reverse complement strand
TTTCTATAAATATTCCACCGACTTCGCGGTGAACCAATAAATGGATAATTCCGATTAATTTTAAACAGCCTCTTATGCATCCCCTCGTAATCGGGACGTTCTGTTTTTATTAATTTATTCCAAATTCTTAAATATAAGTAGGCAGTGTTTTCCACTGTTTTTTAATCACTCCATTTTATTTAACTTTGAGCTTATATAAAAAGTCACATTATGAAAAATATTATTAAAATTGCAAGTTTAATCATTCTTTCCCTTAGTCTGGTTTCTACCGGTTTTGCACAAAGCAAGAAAAAGGGAGACAAAGATGAAGATAAAAAAGACGATATAAGTGCCATTTACAGTGGTCTAAAATTTAGAAGTATCGGACCCGCCTTGATGTCCGGGCGAATTTCGGATATTGCCTTACATCCCGATAATGAAAATGTGTGGTATGTGACAGTGGGTTCCGGGGGCGTTTGGAAAACAGAAAATGCAGGTACAACTTGGGAATCTCTATTTGACGGACAAAAAACCTATTCTACGGGCTGCGTCAGCCTCGACCCACAAAACCCGGAAGTAGTTTGGGTAGGCACGGGCGAAAATGTAGGCGGACGACACATCAGCTACGGCGATGGCATTTATAAAAGTGAAGATGGCGGAAAATCATGGGAAAACATGGGACTCGAAAAATCGGAGCATATCTCAAAAATCATCATTCACCCCAATAATTCTGATGTAATTTGGGTGGCTTCGCAAGGTCCGCTTTGGAGTAAAGGTGGTGACAGAGGCGTTTTTAAATCAACGGATGGCGGAAAAACTTGGAAGCGAACGCTCGGCGATGAAGTTTGGGTAGGCGCAACTGACCTCCTCATTGACCCGCGAGACCCGAACTTATTGTATGCTGCCACTTGGCAACGTCACCGCACCGTTGCGGGCTATATGGGTGGCGGACCCGGAACTGCCATTTACAAATCAATGGATGGTGGCGACACTTGGAATAAGCTGAAAAATGGATTGCCTTCGAGCAATATGGGGAAAATCGGTTTGGCACTTTCGCCTCAAAGACCGGACGTGATTTATGCCGCGATTGAATTGGATAGAAGAACCGGAGGCGTGTATAAATCTGAAAATCAGGGCGGCTCATGGACTAAAATGAGTGATGCCGTTTCAGGTGGCACCGGACCTCATTATTATCAGGAATTATTTGCTTCACCGCATAATTACGATGAGATTTATTTAGCGGATAATTATATGCAAGTTTCATTCGATGGTGGGAAAACATTTAGCCGAATGAATGAAGAAGAAAAACATGTGGACAATCATGCCATAGCCTTTAAAAAGAATGACCCAAATTATATTTTAGTGGGTTGTGACGGCGGCTTATATGAGAGTTTTGATAAGACCAAAAATTGGAAATTCATAGACAATTTACCCGTCACGCAGTTTTACAAAATTGCCGTAGATGATGCCGAACCCTTCTACTACGTCTATGGCGGAACGCAAGACAACAGTACGCAGGGCGCACCTTCCAGAACGGATAACATTCATGGCATACGCAATGCAGACTGGTTTATACTCTTGGGCGGTGATGGTCACCAACCCGCTACCGAACCCGGCAACCCTAATATCGTGTATGCACAATGGCAGCAAGGTAACCTAAATCGTCATGACCGAATTACGGGGGAGAACACGTACATTCAGCCCCAACCCGCCCTCGGCGAAAAGACGGAACGCTTCAACTGGGACGCGCCTATTTTGGTGAGTCCTCATAATCCTAAGCGTATTTATCATGGTTCGCAGAGGGTTTGGAAATCAGACGATAGAGGCGATTCTTGGCAAGCCATTTCAGGCGATTTGACCAATAATATTCAACGAATCCAAACGCCTTTTTATGGTAAAAAACAAAAATGGGATAATGCCTGGGATATTTACGCGATGTCAGATTATAGCACGATTACGTCTTTATCCGAGTCGCCAAAGAAAGAAGGTTTGATATACGCGGGAACCGACGATGGCATCATTCAAGTCACAGAAGATGGCGGCGATAACTGGACAAAAATAGACTTTGCACGCATTGCAGGCTTGCCAAATACGGCTTTTGTAAACGATATTAAAGCCGATTTGTATGATGAAAACGTGGTTTATGCGGTATTCGACAATCATAAATACGGCGATTACAAACCTTATTTATTTAAAAGCACCAACAAAGGAAAGACTTGGGTAAGTATAGCCAACGGTATTCCTGAAAATACCCTTTTGTGGCGCATCGTTCAAGACCACGAAAACAGCAATTTAATGTTTTTGGGAACTGAATTTGGCGTCTATGCCAGCTTGGATGCTGCCAAAACATGGTTCAAACTAAAAGGCGGTTTGCCGAATATTTCTGTACGCGATTTAGCCATTCAAAAAAGAGAAAATGACCTCGTTGCCGGAACATTTGGCAGAGGGATTTACATCTTGGATGACTATTCTTCCCTGCGGGAATTTGACGCGAATAATAAAGACATGGAGGCGCAATTATTCATACCGCGAGCGGGTAAATGGTACTCGGAACGCAGAACATTAGGCGGGGGTAAAAAAGCGTCACAAGGCGACAACTATTTTGTAGCCGACAATCCGCCGTATGGTGTCGAGTTCACGTATTTTTTAAAGGATAAATACAAATCGAAAAAAGCGCAACGAAAGGAAAAAGAAAAAGAAACCGAGAAAGCCGGAAGCACAGTAGAAGTACCCGCATGGAAGGTATTGGAGGAAGAAAAAATGGAAATCGAGCCGAATGTATGGCTATTCGTTTATGACAGCAAAGGGAATATCATTAGAAAAATTAAAGGTGAAAACGCCAAAGGCTTCAATCGTATGAGTTGGGACCTTTTAACCGAACCTACGATGACTATTTCAGCTAAAAACATGGATAGCAAAAGAAAGGGATATAAAGTAGGACCCGGAAATTATGAAGCCCAACTTTTCAAACAAATCGAAGGAACTTACACCGAACTTGGAGAGAAAGTCTCGTTTGAAGTCAAGCAATTGAGCAAAGGTGCGCTCGCAGGAAGCACACCCGATAAAGCGGCGGCACATTGGAAGAACATCTCGGTTGTACGAGCAAAAATAAACGATTTAGACACCGAGATAAAAGATACTAATGATGCCATTGACATCATGCTCAAAGCATATGATAGAGCTACGTCAAGCGATGAAGCCCTTCATGCTGAATTGCTCACATTACGCAGTCAGGCTTTAGATTTAAAACAACAATTTGGTGGAAGTAAAGCCCGTTCAGAAGTTGGTGAGAAAAGCGAATACCCGACCATCAATTATTACATGTGGAAAGCAAGTGGTTTCGGCTCATCTTATGGACCGACCAAGACCCATTTAGAGTGCCTTGACAATGTCAATACACTTTATAATGACATGAGCGCAAAGCTAAAAACCATTAAAGATGCGATGCTACCGCTTGAAGGAAAACTTGAAGCTATAGGTGCGCCTAAGATTAAGAAGTAAGTGCATAGAGATAATCCGTCTAAGTTTGCTTAAACGAATCTCGTCAGACGAGTAAACCCCACGAGCAAACTTAGGCGGATAGCCGTTAGGGATGAGCAACTATTTCAATCCCCTACGTTCCATTTCTTTCACAATAAATCCTAATTCACGACTCATATCACCTACAACGGCAGTATTTTCCTTCGCTCGTCGAATTAGATAAGGCACAACATCCCTTACCGGACCATAAGGTACGTATTTAGCTACACAAAATCCTGCTTTAGCCAGATTGAATGAAAGGTGGTCACTCATACCGAGCAATTGGCAGAAATTTAGATGTGGATGTGAAGGGGTAAGCCCACTTCTTTCGATGAGTTCGAGCATATACCACGCGCTTGTTTCATTGTGCGAAGCATTGCAAAAAGCGATTTGTTCGTAACGCTCTACGCAGAAGCGTATGCCGGCATTATAGTCTTTATCCGTGGCAGCTTTATCGCGTTGGATGGGTGTAGAATATCCCATTTGTTCGGCACGGGCATTTTCCTTTTCCATGTACGCGCCGCGCACGAGTTTCGCGCCTAATATGTACCCTTTCTTTTGAGCGATGTGGTGAGATTTTTTGAGGAAATTTAATCTGTCGTGACGGTAGAGTTGGAAAGTATTGTACACGATGGCGCGTTGGCGATTATAACGTTCCATCATCGCAAATGCCATGTAATCTATCGTATCCTGTATCCAACTTTCTTCTGCGTCGATAAAGATACCTACGCCATTTTCATGTGCTACATAACAAATCGAATCAAGGCGTTTAAAGGCATTATCGTATTCGCGTTGTTCGTCGTCGGTGAGTTTGTCGCCACTTTGTATTTTTTCCAATAAATCAAATCGCGCCAAACCTGTGATTTTTGTGCTTATCACAGGCACTGTATCATTTTCGTGGGCAAATCGCACGGCACGCATTGTCTCACGCATAGTGGCATTGAAGGCTTCTTCGGTGCATTTGCCTTCTGCACCGTAATCAAGGATGGTGAGTACGTTGTGCTTGTTAAGTCTATCGACGGTGGGTTGACATTCGAGTAACGTAGTTCCCCCACAAAACTGCTTAAAAATCGTTTTCTGCACCAACTTATTGATGGGTAAACGCATTTTAATTGCCGCCAAGCCCAACTGCGACCCGACGTTGACGAGCCACTTTTTATTCATCATACCGAATAGCCACGCAGCATTTTTCAACTCTTGGTCAGACATGCCTGCAAAAGCAATTTCCGTATTGGAAAAATCGACGGTATCAGATATTCTTTTTTTCGTTTGAAGCGTCATTTAATAGTGTGCTGACAATTTATCAGTCTATATTGTTAGTCCATAGTCCATAGTTTTTCCTAATTAACTATATAGACAGAAGACCGTTTGATTGTCAAATTGTTGAATTTTTTACGAGTGTTCAACAACAATATTTTAGAGCATAAAAAGGGTGAGCATTTGGTATGGAATGTAAAAATACATTTAATTTTAAGAAATTAATTATCAAGAGATTAAAAACTTCAACTTCAACCTCAAATACAACTTCAAAACCAACCTCAATTTCGAGCGCAAATACAAAAAATAGTTTCAACGAAGTTGAAATTTTCTAATTTGTTTTTCGCATTTGAGGTTGAAATTGTATTTGAAGTTGAGGTTAAAAATCGCCATTCCAGATGCTCCAAGCACGTTCTGCTTGTAAATATAACATTTCAAGTCCGTTTTTGATGCGTGCGCCCTGCTTTTTTCCATTTTTTAAGAATGTCGTAACATCAGGATTGTACACCAAATCATACAATAAATGCTTGTCAGTGAGGTATTCGTAAGGCAAATCGGGGCAAAAATCCACCTTTGGATACATCCCAAGTGGGGTCGTATTGACAATTAATGCATGTTTTTCGAGCATCTTTTTGTCGATATTTTTATAAGAAAATTGTCCCGCACGCGGCGTGCGCGACACGTACGCATACATGATACCCAAATGCTCTAAAACCGATGCGACTGCCTTCGCCGCACCACCTGTTCCCAATATCAGTGCTGCTTTATGATGTGCTTTCAACAAAGGCTTCAACGATTCTTCAAAACCATAGACATCCGTATTGAAGCCACGCAATTTACCGGCTTCTATTTTGATGGTATTGACTGCGCCAAAAGCCGCACTTTCATCGACTTCATCCATATAAGGAATAACCGCCTCTTTGTAAGGTATCGTTACATTCAATCCCACTATAGAAGGGTTTTCCGCCAATAAATCCGGCAGTTTTTCTATCATTTCTAAGGGAAATAATTCATACTGCCAACCTGCAATATTTTCTTGCTCAAATTTTTCTGAAAAATATTTCTTCGAAAAAGAATGAGATAAAGGAAAGCCAATTAATCCAAGTGTTTTCATAGTTGCGGGTTACGGGTTGCGGGTTATGAGTTGCGGGTTGCGAGTTGCGAGTTATAAGTGTTTTGCAATGCAAAACAGAATTAACCCGTAACTCGCAACCCGTAACCCGCAACTCGTAACCCGTAAC
>JAHDEO010000016.1:25639-34525 GCA_020628725.1 Saprospiraceae bacterium | reverse complement strand
AATGCAAAATCGTACCCGCTTTTTTGAGACATTCGAGCTAAAATTCATAAGACCGCTCAAGTCGGTTACAACTTTACATCTATTTCAAAGACCTAACTTTATGACATAAGATAGGTTTATTTCTATCAATATCGTCTATTTCAAATTGTGTTGTTGCTCATTATCGACCAAATTGAATATTTATTAGATTTATCTCTTTCCCTCTACTTTATTACCATTTACAAAGGTTTCTAAGCATTGTATTTGGTCCAATTTCTCAATGGATACATCAAAAGGATTTTTGTCAAGTATAATGAAATCTGCATATTTTCCTTTTTCGAGTGAGCCGATTTTATTTTCCATATCAATTTGCCAAGCTGCGTCGATGGTCAACATTTTTATCGCATCTAACAATGAGACGCTTTCGTCTGCGGCGATGATTCTTCCGGTATCGGTTTTTCGTTCTACGGCGGTTTGTATGAGTCGGAAAGGCTTGCTTTCAAACATGGGCTGGTCGGCATGAAGGGTGACTTTGATGCCTTCTTTATGTGTGGAATGAATGGGGAGTATTTTGTTCGTTCGCGCTTCACCCAATACATCAGTATACAGAGCATCGCCATAATAATACAAGTGATTGACATGAAAACTGGGCGATAGATTGAGTGCTTTTAAGTCATTTATTTGAGATTGAGGAAGCATTAAACAATGTTCCAAACGATGCCTTGACTTGCTGAAGTCAAGTTCCGGTTCTAAGTTTTTATATGCTTTGATGACATCTTTTATCGCTGCATCACCTTGTGTATGAATAGCAATTTGCCATCCTTTTGCATGATAAAATTTGATAAATTCTCTCAAGGCTTCCTCGTTGATAAGGGCTTCTCCTTTTGATTGTTTTGGTATGGCTAATTTTTGTGTGGTCAATTCTGTATCCAAATAAGGCGCATCCATGTACATCGTGCCTATGTAGGGCGAGCCGTCGTACCAATGTTTGATGCCTATGATGTCGTAGAAGTCGTTTGTGTTTGTTCTTTTTTTCGGCAACAGATTGGTCATATCGTGTCGCATGTAAATGAAGTGTCGCGGGAAAGGTTGGCGGGCGGGGAATTGTCCGATTTTGGCGAGCAGACCACCGAGCAATGTGGGGTTTTTGTCCGAAAGGTGTTGGAGTAGTATGAGTGGCTTTTTATCATTGATGGTGAGACCAGTAGAGACGACGGTGGTGTTGCCGTTTTTGGCATAATCGCTCATTACATTTTCGGAGGCGCGACTCATTAGTTTTGCTGTGAGTACCTCATCTCTGAGAATATCGACGAAGGGCTTGACGGCTTCTTGCTCTACGATCATTCCGGTCAATTTTCCCGAACTATCTCTTTCGTAAAAACTATGACTTGAAGGATTGGGCGTGTCATTCGTAATGCTTGCTTTTTCAAATGCCTTTGTATTTACTAAATAGTTGTGCAAGCTTTGACTAAAAATTAAAATAGGATTATTCGGCGTGATACTGTCGAGATACGATAGGGACGGAATCTCCAAATCGCTTACCAATATCGGGTCTAAGCCTTTGAAAATTAGCCATTCCTCTGCTTTGGCATTTTTAGCAATTTTTTCAAAATGACGCCATACTTCTTCATTGTTATCGTGTTTGAAGCCGGATAAATCGTGCATTTCAGATAGAAACATCGACAAGGCAAAGTGGGTATGCACATCAATAAAACCGGGCATTATCGTCGCTCCTTTTAAGTCTCTTTTTTGTAGGTTTTTGATGTTTTGGTGTTCGATAGAGGCGCGTTTGCCAATGGATTGGATGATTCCATCTACGACAAGCATGGCATTGGCGGTGGGTTGTTGGTCGTTGATGGTGATGATGTTGCCGTTGAAATATAAGGTGGGAGGCGCGTTTTTGTAATCGCTTTTTAGATACAAGAAAGCTCCAAAAATGACTGCGAGTAAAATGCCAAGTGTAAGATATTTTTTCATTTTTATTCTAAATGGTGTAAGGGCCATGTTGTTCAAATTATTAACGTCGTTCTTTTCCTTGATGAAAAGAACCAAAAATCAAGGTTGGATATTGAAAACGAATTTTTAATCGTCAATAATTTCAGAAAGGTTTAAGTCCAAATCGCTCATGATTCTATCAACATCGTATTCAAAATCTTTTGGAATATTAATCGTTGCTATTCCGCCAAAATCTACTTGCCAAAATCCGCCTTTTTTGATTAATTCATCGCCCAATACTCTGTAGTCTGATTCTGTGTATTGAGGTGAAAGAAAGAATGTAAGGGTGATAAATTCTGATTCTTTTGTGATTTTGATGATTTCGTGTTTTCCTTCTTTGTTTATTCTTGTTTGAAATTCGGTTCCTAAGGTTAATCGACAATTGAATAGGGCATTGTCAATCATTCTGAACTTATTTTCGCCTATTTCCTTGACATACATTATAATGGTTGACTTTTCCCTTTTGTCGTAAAGCTCAATTTTGACTAGTTCTTTTTCCATTTTTTCAGTTTAAAATCTGTACTTTATTCTTCTGAAGAAATACTTCAATCAATTCGAATTGAACGGTTGTTTGATTTGTCAATTCTAATAATTTATTTGCTTTGTCATTTTCTGATATAATGGATTCTTCTTTTGTAAGCTCTCCTTCGTTGATTATTTCTGAATCATTTTCCATCCAAAAGCGGATATTCTCACCATGAATTGATTTGGAGTAACAGTAATAATTTGACCAGACATCAATGGCAAATGCTTTTACCTCTGCTGACTTTTGACTCAAATCGTTCATCGTATTTTTTAGCGCATCGTTGTCAAGAAAGAAGTATTTACCCACCAAAAATTCCCAATTATGAATTTGAAAATTTAGAAATACTTTTTCATCAAATGAATTTATGACCAATTCATAACCATCTTCCCAAGTTACTAATTTATCGACATTTAAATTCAAGATGTCAAGTAAATGCTCTTTTTCGATTTCCTTTATGCATATCCAACCGAGGTTTAGAAAATAATCTTCGATGTTCATTTGTTAAGTATCAGGAATTAAATAAATGTTCTTTCTTCACGTCGTTATTTTTTCTTTAGACGAGCCAAATTTGATGCGAATACTCTCTGTATTTAAGGAGAATTTGGGGAAGTATAAAGGAAAAAGAACAAGTCGAGAAAGTACAGTTATTTTGTTCCTGATACTAAACAGCTTTATTGACAAAAACTTTTTTTAGGATTTCATTCCATCGGGATAAAATTAAGTCGGTATACACCTCTTTATCCAATCCATACGAACCTAATGCGTAACCATCATTCCACTCGATTAATGCCGTTTCCCCATTACTTAAAAGTCCGAAATCCAGACTATATCCGTCCGTTCGTTCATCAGATACTTCAAATTCTTTAATAGCACGTTTAATTTCTTCCAAGTCAAGTGCGATGTCCGGGTTTCCATCGTAGTTTTTCATGCCTACGATTTTTGATTTATTGACAAATACCCGGTATTCTGATTGCCATTCTACGACTGATGAACAGTATAACTCTGTGTTTTTTGATATTGTATTTAGTTGGTGTAAATCGTCGTTGGATTGAATCACAAAGCCGGTAAAAAGTTTGGCTTTTTGCTTGGGTTTTATGAAGATATTTGAAATTTCTTTACTGTAGCTTTCGGAGATTAATTGTCCGATGGTAGTTTCCCAAATTGACCGCTTTAGATATGCTCTTAGACTGATTGGGTAAGAATTCAGTTCTTGTTGAAAGCCTATTCTTTTGAAAACCGTTTCGATAATGGGATTATTTCCTACGACTAAAGTATGCTCGTTAAGTTTCAGTTGATTTCGATGTAGTCTTTTTGATGTAAATAGCTCGCAATTAATACCTCTGGATTCTAAAACTTCTTTTACATCTGCATGTTCGGATTCCAACTTGCCGTTTCCGTATTCATGTATGTATGCTTTGGTTATCATCATTTTTTCATCGCATTTACCATATGGAAAATTGATATTTGATTTGTAGGTCGTTTAATTTGTTTTCTATTTGAGAGACGGCATCGTTTGTGGAGAACTCTCTTTCCAACCAATCCAATAGTTCTCTTGTGTCTTTTAGTTCAAGTTTTTCGATTAGATGTATCACGTCTTCTTTTTCTATTGTCAAGTAGTATTCGTAGTCGTATTGATGCTTAATTTTTTTTACAGTTTCTCCGCTATCATGACCATGGATGATGACTTTTTTATCCTCGGTTTGATAAGCTTCAATTTTTATCCAAATGGAGTCGTTCTTTTCTTCGTAGAGTGTTTTTTTCATTTCTTCATTGAGATTATCGTAAGTATAAAATACTAAAACCTCTTTATCTATAATTGCTTGTTCGTAATAGTGGAATTTGTCATCATCTTCCTTAAAATCGCCCTTTTTAACCTCTGAAACGTTTTCGAGAGCCTCTATTTTCCAGTTTTCTTTTGTGATTAATTTTCGGCTTGTCAATGTTGCATTATCAAGGTCTTTGTCCATTATCCAGCAATTGACATATGCGCCTAAAAAATCAGATTCAAATTGGGGCTTTGCATGGTAGACAAACAAGAATAATTTTTCCTTTTCCTTCCAACAGTATTCAACGAGTATGTTATAAATTTCCTTATCTTCTAATTGTTCGGCTATCTGAAAGACGGTTTCTTGCTCGTTATTTACCAGATACAAATTGGGATTAAAAGTCAGTAAATGATGAAAAATTTCTTTGTGATTGTATCTGGCTGCCAACATGGTCAAACTTCTTCCTTTGTTATCTTGGTAGTCGATATTTATTTCCCCCGTCCAGTACATTTTTACAGATGCTAAATCGCCAAATTCGACCGCATCAAAAATATCGGCATTGTATTCCATTTCTTTTTTGTTGTTTTCTTTTTATGAAAAACTTGTCTCTTATGTGAGGAGTTTTGTGTGCGTTTAAACGTTGGTCTTTAATTCTATTTTCGCCACCTTCAATTCATAGATTGCTAACACGACGATAATCAGAATTTCCCCTATAATATACATCCAACCATACATTGTTATCTCTTCACGATGATAAAATGCTAAACCGAGCGACAAACAAGCATAAAGCAAATTCATTATTGCAATGCCTTGTAGGAATCGCCCTAAATTTTTATCTACTTTATAAAAACAGTAAAAATCATAAATGGCAAAAAAACAAGGCAATGAGGCGAGAAAATATAGAGTGGATTTTGGGATTCCGAAAAACCATTCAAATTTCACCAATACAATTCCCAATAAAAATGCCGATAGAAGGGCTCCCCATCCGTCTATCAAAAATAGCTTTTTGGGTGTAATGGCTTGTTTTAATTTCATCGTTAATCGTTTTCATTCTATCCTTCCTTAACTATTGACGCAAGTACAAATTTTGCCAATTCAACATTTCCAAGCGTTGATTCGTCGTCAAAGATTAGTTCGCCTAATATTTTCTTTGCTTCTTCTTTTTGTTCTTGGAGATTTTTGACGAGTGCTTTATTGATTAGAAGAACGCCTTTAGTATCTGCATCGGGATTTGATTTTAATCCTTTTTCGATGGCGTTTAATCGTTCTTCATTGTCATTGGCTATCTGTGCGATGACCTTCCACGCAGGGGCATATGTTGGAAATTTATCAACAATTGCCTTTGCTACTTGCAATTTCTGCTCATCGCTATCCATCCACTCGATTTGCATAAAAGCTAAATAAAGCCCTTCTTGAAATTCACCTTCTTTTTCTTTTTTCAATGACCAATACGCCGTTTTTGCGGTAAAGAAACCTCTCGGTTTCATTTTATCAGTCATTTCGTAATATTTGAGGGCATTTGGAAAGTCTTGTTTTAGCAAATAAGTATAGGCTAAATCGTAAACGGGATACGCCCAATCAGGAGCAATTTCAATCGCTTTTTTCAGTTTTTCAATACCCAAATCGTATTGTCCTTGTCCACCGTGTTGTCTTGCTTCTTGGTGTAGTTTGTTGGCTGCTTCCGGGACTTTTGTGTCATCCTGAATTTCCCAATTATAAGTCCCCGTTGCTCCTTCTAAATCAGCTAAAGTAATTTGGTTTCCTTTGTCGTCTTTGAAGATTAATTGGTCTCCATTTGGGTGTTGGCTATTTGAATTGCAAGAGTGTAGAAATGTTGACATGATTAAAAGTAAGATGAGTTTTGTTTTATTCATTCTTCGTTATTTTTTGTTTTTGATGTATTTATCCATGAATTCGGGGTTAAACTTTAGGTGGTTAAAATATTTATTGTTCAATTCTTTTAGCCTTTTGTTGCTTAGTGGAACGTGGCTGTACCCAAATTTCGTCCTTAGTTTTTTTACAAATTGAATATCAGCATCTTTTTGATAATCATCATCCATATTTTCCTGTGCATAGAAATTGATTACCCAACTATTATCGTAACATAATTGCTCAATCGGAAACCAACCATTATAAAATCCAATGGAAAGGAATTCATTCAAATTCTCTCCGATTATCCAATTATAATCGTTTATAGAATTTCCAAAATTCATGGGGACAGTTATTATTACAGGTTGAATATTTTCTGATATTTCTAAAATACTATAATGTACTCCATCTCCTCCTGTTGATGCAAAAATTTCTGTATTAATCGGTGAAGAATTATATCTAAATTTTTCATCTTCTACTGGAATAATTCCGGCATAATCGAAGTAAAGATTTGGGAATTCACTTTTCGTTTCACTCGCCAATTCTTCGACTACACGTCTAAATTTTTCTAAATTAATTGTTTCCGGACTTTTCATTTTTTTATTGAATGTATCTAAATTCCATGTATTGGCAATGTTGTTTTGGCAGAAATATCTTATCCAATTTCTTCTACATCATAAATAATTCTTTTCCCCTTTTCTTTTCCGATTCTCACCATCTCATCCGCGCCATTCGACGGACCGCCTATTCTAAAAACGATGTCGCATTTACTAATCAAACGTATGGCAACTGGATGAAATAATTCATTCCATATCGCATCGCCCATTTCTTTTGAACCCGCAGTTTCAATCAATGGCAAAGCAAACCACTCGCCCAATACCGGCAAATGCCCCATGTTATAAATCGTCAATGCCATTTCGTTCATGGCATCTACATTTTTTTGAATCAATTTTGGGTCATCATTAGTTCCCGAACGATATGGTCCGGCGACTAAAATCATAAGTGGTTGTTGGTGTGTCATATTATTTATGTTTTTTACGTTATTCATTCATTTTTCCCACAAATGCTCGAACTCCCGGATGCGAATGTCCATAACTCACAATTTGTACATCCAACGGTACGTGGCTAAACTTGCGAATAGAATGCTCGATAGCATCAAATATCCAGTTGAAATCATTGCCAAATGCGCCACCGCCTACTAAAGTCAAGAACAGCTTATCGCTACCTGTGCGTTCGTAATTTTTCAAGGCAGCATAAAATGTAGCTTCGTAAGTTGCCTCCAAAACCAATCGCGCAAAGCTCTCCCAATACGCACTATGTACCCGCGAATATGCTACAGGCAATGCCGAGCAATACGCTTGAGACACCGTATGTCCGCTATCTGAAAGGGTAACTTCAGCATCCCATTGAATCCCGATTTTTAGTTGTGCTTTCAAGGCTTCGTATCCTTCCGTATTCAGATTGTCGATGTGTTTGGAGATGACTTGGAGAGCTTCTTTATCGGCGAGTGCATAGCCATTTGTCATTTCCCAGAGTTCTAAAGTATCGTTGTTGAGTACTTTACCGATTTCTTCCAAACAGTCGATTTGCTTATGGCGAGTTTGTCCGAGTTGATTGTCGATTGGGACAAAATAATTTCGATAAATCGTTCCCGCGCCACAAGCGATAGCACAAGCCGGACCTTGTGTGCGGTCTTGTTCGTAGATCCCTACGCCCGCTTCCGGTCTTACATGCGGATGTACCATTTCCAATAAATTGAATTGGGATGCTGCCTGAAAAACGGCGTTTTCATTTCCCGGTTGTCGGTGCAAATCTTGTACGTTTGCGACAATTTCAGAGACGGATATCTGAGTTGTATTTCCTTCCTTTAGTGTTGATGTTTCTCGCAGGGATTGCAGTGTGGGGATTTCGAGACGTCCGCAAGTGTAAGTTTTTCCATTGACCTTCGAAGTCATTTTATTGTCGGTTACAATCAGGTTATCCCTAACCTGTTCGGGATTCTTTTCTCTAAATCCCATGAGTTTCTCAAACCACATGTTGGTATTTTTTTAGATTCTTTGACAGTTTTGGACAAGTAACGCGGTCTGTAGACCGCACACATTTTTTGCATAGCAAAAAATAAATCACGGTCTACAGACCGTGCTACTTGTACTTACGTATTTGTTTTATTTTGCAAAAATCGTCAAAGAATCTTTTTTTGTTTTATGCGTTTTGCAAAAATAAAGATAAGTTAATTCAAAATGAATTGCAATTCATTGAATCAATATAACACAGAAAAGCCGATTCGTTAGAGTTACACCATTGTCGCATTAAAGCATTTCACCATTTAAGCATTGCTACGAAGCCGGATATTCCACAAAATTACGCGGCGTTTCATACAGGCGAACTTGCAAATCATATTTTTCATCCAAATGCGGGCGCATATTCTTCCAAATCATGTAACAAATATGCTCTGCTGTCGGATTAAGCGTCTTAAATTCTTCTACTTCAATGTTGAGGTTTTTGTGGTCATAACGGTCTTCAACTTCACGCTTGATAATGTCTTTTAAGTCATTCAAATTAATCAAAAAACCCGTTTCCGGATCCACTTCGCCAGTGACTTTCACCTCCAACTCGTAATTATGCCCGTGATAATGCGGATTGCTACATGAACCAAATACTTCCCAATTTTTCTCATCCGACCATTTGGGATTATACAGTCGATGTGCTGCATTAAAATGTGCTTTTCTAAATACTGAAATTTTCATGTTT
>JAHDEO010000016.1:23270-25539 GCA_020628725.1 Saprospiraceae bacterium | reverse complement strand
CGCGCCTTGCCCGACCACATCAGGGATGTATTTGCCATCTTCACAAAGCGATTTCAATTCATTTTCGATAAAACTTTGGACTTCCGTTTTATTCGCATCGGGATAGAGTAAATGTAGATTTGGTCCTGCATCCAAACTAAAATAAAGGGGTACATTCGTCTCTGCTCTAAACGCTCGAACCTTGTTGATGGCTGCCAGTGAATTGGCTTCCATCAGTAAGTATGACGGCTCGGAGGTCATCATCAGGGCATGTAGAGTGAGGGCTTCATTTTCGGTGATTTCGCCAAAAGTTTTGAGGTCGCCCTCGCGTAATGCGTGTACGAGCATGTGCAAGCGCGTTCGTGCTTGTGCGTAGCGGATGTCTGCGTAAGTATTGCCTTCCATGAGCGCATGTCCGGCGCGACTACTAACGCTTTTTTCGCTTTTGCTGATAATCAAAATATCATCATGAAAAGTATGGAAAACCTCATGCGTATGTTCGGCATGTGGCACGGCGTATAAGTTGGAACTACCCTCAATACCTTCACCCCAAACTGCCATCACAGGATATACCGACCGACAAGCACTACCCGACCCCAAGCGCGATACAAAACTGGCTTTTTGTAAAAACTCCGCTTCATTTTCAAGCGTTCCAAACAGCTTTCGTTCAATGCTACACAGGCACAAAGCCAAAGCACTCATACTTGATGCCGACGACGCGATACCTGCCGAGTGAGGAAAGGAATTTTCGGAACGAACAGTCAAATTCAACTGATGCAGAAACGGAAAAATATCAAGGATAGATTCGAGAAACTTTTTTTGTTTGAGACGAAACGGTTCGTTTTCTTTTCCCTCAAAATAAAACTCTAAATTGATGCCTTGTTCTCCTGTCAAATTAGGCGTGTATTCTACGCTTGTCTCAGTAAAAGCATTATTCAACGTGAAACTAATCGATGGATTTTGAGGGAGTTGTCTACCGTATTTTCCCCAATATTTGATAAGTGCAAGATTGGATGGGCTTCGCCATGCCACTTTACCGGAGTTGACATGTACTTGGGGTAACACTAATTCAGTAGTCGCGTAATCGGTCATTTTTTTATCACTAATTTTGAATTTTGAACGACTAAATTTTGAATAATTCAACATTTACACATTCAAAATTACTATCGGGATTATTACAAATGAAAAAGGCTTTTGTTTAATCTCAAATGATTCACGTCCTACCATTCAGAATTCAAAATTTAGTCATTCAAAATTCATTATCATTGTCGCATTTCATCATTTAAGCATTGTCGCATTATTTTTAGTCCATGAATGCCCACGTCAACCCAAATCGAAAAAACATATCTCGTGTTGGATAATCGGGGGCAGCAAGGCGCGTATTGAAAGCAAGCGGCTGAAAGGCATTGCCCAACATCACGAAGGTACGAAAGCGATTTACTTTAAAGGACAAAAACACATCAGTAATGGGTTGGGATACGAATGTCCGGTCATCTTGCCGATAAAATTGCCCGGTCAATGCCCACCAATCATCCAATTTCAAATTTGACTGATAGCGTATATCTGCCCCTACACGCAAAAGTGCCGCCGACTTAAATACATGTCCTTGAAAATACACGCTATGCATGGACCAGAAACTTGGCAGACGTAAATATTCATCTCCTGTTTGCTGTAAAACAACTTTGTTTTCTGAGTAAATTTTTCCAAAACGAAAATTGCCTTCTGCAAAAACTTGAGCAATATTTTTTAATTCGGGAGCTTGTATGGGCATTGCCGTTGTATCATAATAAATCAAATTGCTCAAAAGATGATTTTCGATTCCACCGCCAATATCTGCTTCCAACATTTTTCCGAATTTTAATGTTGGCAATCGGTATTTGACCATGAAATTGGTTTCATTCGTTTTATTAAAATCATTTTGCCAAATCGCCTCTTGCGTGATAAATACGCGAAATTCAATGAGATTGGGCGCGTATTGATGTTGCCAAAATTGCCCTTCCAACGAACCCAAAACTCCCAAATTCAATGTAGCATCTCCTTTCAGCATGTAGTCGCCACGATTGGCTCCTAATTCGTAGTGTGCATAACCTTTCAGGTCAAAAACATTGGCAATTGAAGTGGATAAATTTGCTGACACACGCAATTCCTGCATGGTCGAATCCAGCGGTTCTTGGTCAAGACGCACAAAGGCGTGGGTCAAGGCAGGTTCGAATCGAAATTCATCATTTTTCCCTAAAAACAAAAATGCGCCAAAACGATTTTCAAATTTACGAAGATTGATAAAATGCCG
>JAHDEO010000016.1:9822-23170 GCA_020628725.1 Saprospiraceae bacterium | reverse complement strand
TCACGGGTTAGCGAATCAAGATTAGTTAGTAGCGAATCACGAATCAATGAGTCACGATTAACAAATAAGGAATCAACTACAAACTGCGGACTGACCGACTGCGGACTATTTCGCTTGCGAAAAATATTAAAATACTGCGTGTACACCAACTCGTCGTGGTCATATTCGGTCTGAGCAGTTTCTGCGAGGCGGGTGGGGATGAGGTCGCGATTACCGTCGAAATTTGGGTTGGAAAGTAAGGTATCGCCCTGTATGCCGCCGTTGTTTTGTTGTTTTATGGCATTGCCCGACCAAGTGAGTAAGCCATAGTAGCGGTCGTTATTGGTGCGATACCAAGCAGATACGCCCAAATTGGTGTGACGCACACGCTGCCCGTCATACGCGCCCTTGTGTACGATACGCGAATAATCAATCGCTGCACTTAGGTTTGGATTGAGATTTTGAGCAAAAACGGCATTGACAAATCCTTCTTCTTGGGTCGCACCTGCGGTGTACATAAATTGCGAATAGGGGTGAGAAGTGTTAAAAAAACGTTGTTCATTCGCTTTCTTTAGATATAAATCATAATTGTGAAATCCCAAATCAACGCCTTCGCGACCACGCGGCTGATAAACCGTCTGATGATGCGGCGAACCAAAATCTCCTAATTCGTAGTAACCATATTTTTGATTGATAATGGGATTATAACGATGTACTTTTTCGAGGGTGTCCAAGATACGATGCGGAGTGAAATCATCAGAGTAAAAAAACACGACTGCCGATGTATCAGGAGCTTCAAATGGAATGGTGTCGCGTAAAGAAAGTGTGTCTATTTCGCCAAATTGACCGGGGGGCGGCGGTATTTGGGCAAAAACATTAGACGAAAAACACGAGACGAGAGATATGAGAAATACGAGACGAGAGATATGAGACTTCCGGTGTGAACATATTTTGAGGATAATATTTTTTTCAAAATTAATCATATGATGTCGTAAATTCATTATTCATTAACTCGTAACTCGCCAACCCGTAACCCGCAACTCGGATGCAAAAATACTGAAAACATCGTGGCACAACCTGCATTTAACAAAACATTATTTTAGTCCGCAGTCTGTAGTCGATAGTTGATAGGAAGACGCGAGATAGCTTTTTTCGCATAGCAAAAAAAGAAAACTATGGACTATGGACTATCAACTATGGACTAATTATTTATATATTTTTGAAAAAGAAAAAGAAAAATGATGAACTTTGCAGGGAATTTTGTACTTTTATTTATTAATTTCTTTTTCTAAAAAACTGTATAGTTAGACAAGTTTAAGTTGAGTTTTTTAACGTACAAGATAAAACCAAACTGAACTCAAACTTAAATTTTTACTTTCATTTAAACTTAAATTAAGAACATATGCCATCATTAAATAAGGTGACACTTATTGGACACTTGGGCAGAGACCCGGAAGTCCGCCATTTGGAAAACGGAGCTGCCGTTGCTAAATTTTCTATCGCAACTACGGAAGCATACAAAGATAAATCCGACCAATGGCAAGAGCAAACAGAATGGCACGATATCGTGATGTGGCGCATGCTGGCAGAACGTGCCGAAAAACAATTGAAAAAAGGTAGTCTTGTCTACATCGAAGGCAAGTTGACGCACCGCAAATGGGTGGATAAAGAAGGAAATAACCGAAAAACAACCGAGATTGTTGCGCAAACTTTCAAGTCATTTGACCGACGTGAGAGTAGCAATAACGGTTATTTCCCATCGGCATCAGATGAGGTAGCCACCTCTAATAACGTCACGGCAGCACCTGCACCAAAAACGCAAGCTGCTCCGGCTCCACAAGAAGATGCCATAGTAGAAGAGGCGGCTGATGACTTGCCATTCTAATGTGGGTAGTGTTCTATGTTCTTCGTCCTTTGTTCTATGTTAATTTGTTTTTGCTGCTAACAAAGAACTTAGAACGAAGAACTACGAACACCACCAACTCATTATTCACTTAAAGTAAATCTTTTTGGAAACCGAACCTGGGGGGAGTTTCTACCCGATATACGAATTAATCTTACTCTTTTCTACTGCGCCTTCACCTGTGTGGGCAGTTGTAGTAGCTGCTATATTGTTGGTATTTTTGCTATTCAGTTCAGCGATGGTGTCGGGGTCCGAAGTGGCTTATTTTTCATTGGATGGTAATGATGTCGATGAATTAAAAAATAAGCCTGATAAAACCGAAGAACGCATCCTACAACATCTCGAACACAAACCTTACCTACTCGCTACCATTCTTGTTACGAATAACTTTATTAACATTGCCATCATTCTTGTCTCTGCATTTATTCTGGGGAATTTGCTGCCGGAATCGTGGAATGACAGCGTGAAATTTCTCATCGAAGTGGTCATGGTTACTTTTTTGTTGGTCTTGTTTGGAGAGGTGTCGCCAAAGGTGTATGCGGGTAGTCATAATGTCAAATTGGCGCGTATGATGGCGCGTCCCTTAGAGATTTTGAGTAAAATTACTTTTCCGATTACCTTTTTATTGGTGAGTACCACGACGATTATCGAAAAACGCATCGAAAAATACGACAACCAACAGGTCAGTATGGAAGACATCGACCAAGCCATCGAACTTTCCGTGACCGACACGCAACACGCTAAACAAGAAATTCGCATCCTGAAAAGTATCGTCAAATTCGGCAACGTTTCTGTCAAGCAAATCATGCGTTCGCGTGTAGACGTGACGGCGATGGAGCAGAATATTGATTTCCATGAATTAATCAAAATCGTGCGCGAATCGGGCTTCTCGCGTATACCTGTGTACGACGAAAATTCGGATAATATCACAGGCATCCTTTACGCCAAAGACTTGCTCGAACATCTCAACGAGTCTGCTGATTTTGTGTGGACAAAAATCCCGCGTCCGGCGTATTTTGTGCCGGAAACAAAGAAAATCGACGACCTCTTGAAGGATTTTCAGGAAAAGCGCGTCCATATGGCGATTGTCGTGGATGAATATGGCGGCATGGAAGGCATCGTGACCTTGGAAGATATTTTAGAGGAAATCATTGGTGAAATCCAAGATGAATTTGACCAAGAAATCGAATTGGACTACAAAAAACTGGACGATTATAATTACGTTTTTGAAGGAAAAACGATGCTCAATGACGTGTGCCGCGTCGTAGGCGTAGACACGACAACCTTTGATGAAGTGAAGGGAGATTCAGATTCCCTCGCAGGGCTTATCCTTGAACTCGCCGGACGACTACCAAAGGCAAAACAAACCATTGCCCACGAAAATTATCAATTCAAGATATTGGAAGCCGACCAAAGACGGATTATTCAAGTGAAAATGACTTTGCCGGAGAAGATGGGGGAGGTTTAACAATTCTAACGATAGCCCACATCTTTTTTTTAGCGCAAGTTGCCTGACGCTCCCCATAAGAACAAGTTCATTGATACAAAGGCATCAACCTTTTTTAGCTAAAACGAATTTATACGCTATTTAACAATATTAATTTGAAAATTTGATTACGATAAATAGTACAAATTCTTTTTACTTTGCTGCTGATTTAGGTGATAAACGTTTGACAAACCGCTTTAACATAATTTTTAATCAACTTAGAGAAAACCCCCTCGGGTAGTATCCCAGAGGCTGCTCAAAGTGAAAAAGCTGTAAAGGGAGCTTATCGTTTCTTTCGCAATAAAAAGGGCATTACAAGGTTAAATTTGATGAACAAAACCCGCCTACGGTATGGGAGTTTTGCCGAACACTCGACAAAATCGGAGGCTTCATTCCCTCTAAAAGACAACCTTTGCCCGGATTGAAAATAATGATAGGGCAATGGAAAAGCTACATCTGCTTATCAGTGCCTATGATGCCTTTGATGTCAATGAACTTGGTGAACTAGATGTGGGCTATCGTTAGGTTTTTGAAATGTCAGACAACAATGTTGCTAAGATTCTGCTCCTGCCATGATGAGTTGCTCGACTATTTCGTTATATCCTTTTTCGGCGGCATAGTGCATCGCAGAATGTTGGTCGTTGTCTTTTTCATTTACGTTGGCACCTTTTTCAATTAGGAATTCGGTCAAATCATTGAATCCAAAGTAAGCGGCTATGATTAAAGGTGTTTCTCCTTCGTTGTTTTTGATGCTCATATCCATGCCTTTTTCAATCAAGAGCTTGGCTATTTCAAGGTTGCCCTTGCTGCTTACGTAGTGCAAAACCGAATTGCCGTCTAATCTTTTGAGCTGCATATCTGCTCCTTTGTTGATTAGAATTTCGGCTACTCTCAGATTGTTGCGGATGCAAGCCAATACAAGGGCGGATTCGCCCTCATCATTGAGCGCATTGACATTAATTGATGCTACTTTTAATAGTTCGTTGACGACCTCGGCTTCGTCATTCCATACCGCTTGGTGGAGTGAGGTGTTGCCCATACTGTCTTTTTCTTCCGTATCGCCCGCCAATAAAGTAACCAAATCTCTCAAGCCTTTGCTGGTCGCATAATCTAAGGCACTGTATCCGTCATTGTCTTTGATGGTTTTGTCAGCGCCTTTGGAGAGTAAGAATTTTGTAAATTCGGTTCTTCCGTCAGCAAGGGAATAGATGAGTGGGGTTTTTCCTGCGTTGTCGGTTACATTAAGGTCGGCTCCATTTTCTAATAAAATGGCAACGATTTCTTTATTGCCCGCTTGAGATACAATGTGCAAAGGGGTAGAACTGTAATTGTTCGCCAGATTTACATCTGCTCCTTTTTCTACCAAGATTTTTACGATGTCTCTGGCACCCTTTTTTGACGCATAATACAAGGGCGTATTGCCTTGTGCATCCCTTTTGTCTATGTCAATTCCTCCTTTTTTAAGGAAGGTTTCAACAATTCTCTTTTGATTATTTTTACAGGCGTTTAAAAATATTTTATCCATGTTGTATTTTTTTTAGTGAAAATGAGTGAATGAGTGAATTTTGAGTGAGTGAATATTTTTAATAAAAAAATGTTATAATTCGCTAATAATTAAAAATTAACACATTGTAATATTGTCACATTAATTATTCACTCATTCACTCATTCAAAATTCACTCATTGTACATTTATTGTTTTTCCAAAAGCCACCCGACTAAATCTTCATAATTTTGTTCTACGGCATATTCGAGTGCGGATTTTTCTGAATTATCTTTATGGTCAATTAATAAATCGCCAAATTGCTCGATTAATTCGCAGTAGATTTTTGCGGCGGTTTTATCTTTATTGCAAATGGCATAGATTAAAGCGGTTTTACCAGTTTTGTCTTTCAAATCTGTTGATGCGCCTTCTTCCAATAGCGTTAATAATTCGCGTTCTCCTCTATCAGAACCGCTTGTACACAGATACATTAAAGCAGAAATACCGGCTGCATTTGTTTTGTCCAAATCTGCATTGGCAAAAATGGCTTCTTCAATGATTGTTTTAGCTATGGTATTACCATTATGCATTCTTAATGCACCGGCATGTTTTGCTGATAGCGTCAATAAGGTATTTTCGTCATCATCCAAGAGGTGATTTATGTCAAAACCTGCCGCTATAAATGATTTTAATATTTTTTGGAAAACCTTGTTTTCAAAGTCAACGGACTTTGTTTTTAAAGAAGAGTCTGTTGAATATAAATATCGGAAAGGATGCCAGGATTTGCTGTCATTGAGCATAGCATTTGCACCGGCTTTTAGTAAGGCATCTACACATTCGGCATTGTGATTGGTCATCGCAATAGAAAGCGGCGACATGCCTTGAAATTTGTGTCCCTCTTGGTCATATTCACTGTCAAGAGCAGCCTCGCCCAACTCAATAAGCGCAGTAATCGCCTCTACATCATCGTTCATGCAGGCTTGGTGAATGTCTTGTCCGCCGGCATTGATTAGCAATGCTTTTTTTGTATCATCGCTGAAATCCGCACCATTTAATAAAGCTCCAATAGTTTTAGATTTTTTTTGAATCGCTATATCAAGTGCCGTTTCATTTCTCCCGTTTTTTATAAATGGGTCGTGGTCAAATTGCAGACACATTTCAGCGAATTTGACCAAGCGATTCAAACTATTTTGTTCAGATTCAACCTCAGATTTCAACCCCTCTCTACGCTTCACGAAATAATCAACATCCGGATTGAAGGATGGGTTGTTGAGGTTTTTTTCCAAATTCTCTTTAGCGCGACCTAAAATTGACACATTACTTCCTGATGCGTCTGCCACAATATGCAATAGGGTATTTCCATTTGCATCTACAAGATTGGTTTTCTTTTTATTTTCTTCGC
This sequence comes from Saprospiraceae bacterium, assembly GCA_020628725.1. Classification (GTDB taxonomy): domain Bacteria; phylum Bacteroidota; class Bacteroidia; order Chitinophagales; family Saprospiraceae; genus JAHDEO01. The sequence goes on along the minus strand of JAHDEO010000016.1, from coordinate 16,918 downwards.
AGACTGCCAGCATTTCAAAACATCCTATTCTAGCGGCTAACATCAGGGCTGTTTCGCCTCTATCGTTTTTTCTTAGCGGACTCACTCTTGCATCCAATAATACTTGAGTTGCTTTACGAATATCCACCCTTTTTTCGTGTGAAATATCATTACTTGCTAAAAAATGAAGCGGGTTGTTTTTGTAGTTATCTTCTACTCTCCGAGGTTCCCAATCAATGGAAATGAAATGCTCAATCATTTCGGCATTGGCATAGCTGCATACGTGTTTCCACAACTCCAGCTTTCCTTCTTCGTCAATGTTTTCAATGGCGGTTTTGTACATTTTGTTTATTTCAGAAAGGTCGTCACCTTTTGAATAGGCGTTACTGATTTCTCTTAGATTCATGTTATGTTTTTGTGTTTAAAATATGTTTATTCAAGCTCCAAAAAACAAATCCCAAATTCCAATTATAATCGAATTTCATTGGAATTTGGTGCTTGGGATTTGGAATTTACTCATTGTTCAGTGGCTAATTTTGCTTGCTCAAATGCCATGCTGACATTTTCGCATTTAGCCATATCTGTCAATTTGGATAGTCTGATGATTTCTTGCCAATTTTCCATTTCCAGATGTGTATCTATCAACAACCTTCTTATTCGCAATTGCACTTCTGTTTGATTTAATTCCGAAATGGTGGTGGTAAGGGCTTTTTTGTAATGATTATTGTCGTATTCATCTTCAAGTAATGCATCAGGAATCGTGTTATTTGAGTTATTGGAAGCCATTTTAAAACTAAAAAATCTCAATGCTTCATTTAATAACGTAATGGTCGTTTTATATTTTTTCGCATAAAAATTACACAACGCAAAATTATACAAAACAGGAATGGTTTTATCTTTTTGCTGTTCAAATATTTTTTCAAAAATAAGATATGCCATTAACCATTGAGCAGAATTAATATAAAAAATGCCCTCTAAGAATAGTTTTTCATTGTTAGTTTCAACTTTAATTTTGCTTTCACTTGTTTTTTTTCTTGGTAACATAGTTTTTGTTTTTCTAATTATGTAGTGAATTGAGGTTAAATTTACTTTTTTTAATTGCAAAATAACTTGGGCATAAACGTGAGTTGTCGGACATTTCCAAACGTAAGTGTGACGGCGCTATGCGCCTTTTTTGGTTTGGGAGTATTGCATTGTTACAAATGGGGTCGGAGCTATGCTCCTGCAAAGGATACGTAATTTTGTGATTGTATTGATTTTAACGGTCTTGTATATGCGGCGTGGTGGCACCTTCTGTTTCAAGTTCCCACGGTTCCACTTTTACATAGTATCCAACACTATCTTTCTCTATCCCATTTATATTCTTGATTATTCTTTCAGGGCTATCTTCTGAAAAGCGACAGAGGTAATAGTAAACCATACCATCTTTACTCACATGACCTTCTTCAATTTCGTACGAAATTTGGTCGATGTATTCAGGAGCAACCCCAAGTTTTGTCAGAAAATCATGCTTTCCCATAGCAATGTCTATATCAGTCATTGCGTGTTTTGCTTTTCTATTTACTTTCATTGCCCATTTTCGTGCTTCGGAAAGCTTTATATTTCTTATTTCTTCCGTTGAGTATTTTTGGATTTCTTCTAAATGTATTTTTAGATAATCTATTTTATCATTAATTTCTTCCTGTAATTCTGTAATCTCACTTGAATAGTTAGTTTCTTGGTCGGTTCTAGCTAACATTTCTAATCTTCTTCTCTTTTCAGTAAGTTCTCTAATAAATTTAAAATCGTTTGTATATACTTCCTCTCCATTAATTTGGGTTAAAAGCACATTTTGTACATCAATTAACTCTTGATGTCGTAATCTGTTTACTTTTAATAACTCCGTTCGATAAAAGTACATTCCTATAACAGCAATAATTCCCCCAATAATTCCCAAAACTGAAGTAATTAAATTATTGTCACCAATAATGGAAAAGAGACTTCCAAACCCTGCTATTAATGCTCCGATAAAAACAATAGAAACATATCTAAATAGGTTATTTTGTTTCATTTACAGAATTTGAATTTGGAATGGGGCGATACTGCCAGAATATTTTACTGCCAGTATTTTGTTGTGCGTTTTTTACAGAAGTAGAGCGCAATCGTTTTTCATAAAAAAATAAAAGGATTCATAGAGCTGCAATCAAAGTTTTAGTATTGATTTAACTAAATCTTTATTGTCTTCGGATGCTGCTTCAAGAAGCCTAATTTTGACATCTTCACTAACTTCGTCAACGGTATAAGTCTTTGAGAGATTGTAACCTCCTGGATATGTATTTTTATCATACTCATGCAGTATCTCTCCGTTCTCGTAAAGTCTGTAGTTATCATCTAAATTTCCTTTTCTGGTTCCAGAGGAAAATGCTATAGTTTTCTTTTCCATATTTAAATTTGTAGCGTTCTTCCATAGGCATTATTTATCGTTCAGTTTTTTATTAAAACCTAATCAATACGAAATAACCAATCATGAACTCACCCCATAATGCTTCGGATTTTTCACTTTACGGGCATCTTCTACCGTCGGAATATCGTGGTGGACGCCTCCGGCTCTTTTGTCGTTGAAGGTGTCGGGGATGGCATTGGTGTCGGTCAATTGTTGCCAGGTTTGGTGTTTTTTGCCGTCGTCTGTTCTTTCCATAGTGATACATTCTTCGACGGGGCAGACGAGGGCGCAGAGGTTGCAGCCGACGCAGTTTTGGTCAATGATGCTGGGGATGCGGGTGCCGTCGGTGGGTAGGGCGATGGCTTGGTGTGCGCCGTCTTCGCAGGCGGTGTAGCAGAGGTCGCAGCCGATACATTTGTCGGCATTGATGCGGGCTTTGACTTGGTATTCGAGGTTGAGGTCTTTCCATTCTTTGACGTTGGGAAGGGCTTTGCCGACGAAATCGTAGATGGTGTTGAAGCCTTTTTCGTCCATGTACTGGCGGAGTCCGGCTTCCATTTCGCGGACGATGCCGAAGCCGTAGTGCATCGCAGCCGTACAGACTTGGACGGAGGATGCGCCGAGCAGGATGAATTCGACGACATCGCGCCATGTCTCTATGCCGCCGATGCCGCTTATGGGAATGTGTTGAATGTCAGGGTGTTGTGCGAGGTCTTTGACCATGTGCAAGGCGATGGGTTTGACTGCCGGACCGCAGTAACCGCCATTCGTACCCGCGCCGTCCACAACGGGATAGGGCGCGTATTCGTCCAAATCAATGCCGATGATGCTCTTGAAGGTGTTGACGAGGGAAATGGCGTCCGTACCGCCCTGTACCGCCGCCAATCCGGGGTCAACGATGTGGGAAATATTGGGCGAGAGTTTGGTAATGACAGGAATTTTTGCGGCTTCCATGACCCACTCCACGATGGTCTTGAGGACATCGGGTTCTTGCCCGACCGCCGAACCCATTCCGCGCTCGCACATGCCATGCGGACAACCGAAATTGAGTTCGATACCGTCTGCTCCGGCATTTTCTACGTCTTTGATGATTTGCTCCCATTCTGCCCGCGATTCGACCATTAGTGAGGCAATGACCGCATGGTCGGGGAAGTATTTTTTGACTTCTTCGATTTCCCGGAGGTTGTCGGCGAGTGGTCGGTCGGTGATGAGTTCGATGTTGTTGAAACCCGCCATTCGGGTGTTGCGGTAGTTCATCGAACCGTAACGACTGGAGACATTAATAATCGGTACGCCCAAGGTCTTCCAAACCGCACCGCCCCAACCTGCTTCAAAGGCTTTCATCACTTGATAACCCGAATTGGTCGGTGGTGCTGATGCTAACCAGAATGGGTTTGGGGCTTTTATTCCTGCGAAGTTTATACTTAGGTCTGCCATAATAATGCTACAATGCTAAAATGATGTAATGCTACAATGTTCTTAATGCTACAATGATGTAATGCTACAATGATGTAATGCTACAATGGTTTTTTAATGGGGTAATGAGGTAATGTTTTTCTACTATTGTAGCATTATCGCATTTCGGCATTGTATCATTATTTCTTGTATTTCTTGTTTCGGGCTGCTGTTAGGACTTTTATGATTTCAATGGATTCTTCCTGTAATCTTTTGAGTTCTTCTGTATTCTCTACTAAGTCGAGTTCTTCTATAATTTCGAGCCAATATAGGGTTTCGTCTGCTTCTTCAAGTACAATGCTTACTTTTGCATAAAATTCATTTTCTGACCTTGCTTTACAGGCTGCACGATAATTTGCGCCCGTAGAAGTGGCTGATTTTATAATTTGAAAAGAGATAGTGTTACCTGCTTTACAAGATTTTAATGTGTTCATTAACTTGACTACATCAACGGCTAATTGCTTTGTTTTCGCTTTGAAGCGTTCAATAAATTCGCTTTTGGATGTCATAAACGTATTTTGGATATTAAAAAATTATCACATTAAAATATTGTAGCATTTCAGCATTATCGCATTGTAGCATTTGTTAGCCATGCGTGAATGCCTTGTGCTGCCATTTTCCCGTCATAAGCCGCATTGACGACTTCCGCACCGCCATTAATAGCATCGCCTCCTGCGAAATATTGAGGCGTTTGGGTTTGAAAAGTTTCGGAATTGACGACTATTTTATTTTTGTTATCAAGGGCAATGCCTATCGTGTTGAGTAATTGTTCGTGTTTGGCTTGTCCGGTGGCTTTGATGACCATATCACATTCGATGATGAAATCGCTGCCTTGTATTTCGGATAATTTGCCATTGACCGATTGTGTTTTTCGGAATTTTACGCCTGTGACGCTGCCGTTGCCGAGTATCTCGACGGGGGTGGCGTTGAAGATGCCTTTTACGCCTGCGCCTTTTGCCAAGTCGTATTCAAATTCGTATGCGCCTTTTTCTTTGTTGGCTCTGCGATAGACGAGCGAGACTTCTTTTGCGCCCATACGTGCGGCTTCGGAAGCGGCGTCCATAGCGGTATTTCCTCCACCGATGACGACGACTTTTTCTCCGACTTTTGTTTTGTGGTGGTTCATTCTCAATTCTTCGATAAATTCTACTGCGCCGACTACGTTTTCTTTGGTTTCGCCTTCGAGTCGGAGGAAATTTGTTGCGCCCAAACCTACACCTATAAATATGGCATCGTAGTCATTTTCGAGTTGCTTGATTTGTTCTTTCGTGGTGATTGCGTTGTTATATTTAATGGTAAATCCTAATTGATTTTGCAGATAATCCACCTCAACTAAGGCTTCTTCGTTGGTGATTTTGTAAGGTGCGACTCCGTAAACCGTGAGACCAGAAGGCTTGGCTTTTGCCTCATAAATAACCACCTCATAACCCATTGTACGTAACTCACAAGCGCAAGCGATACCCGCCGGACCTGCGCCGATGACGGCTACTTTTTTACCATTATTCGCTGCTGCTGCATACAAGTTAATTTGTTGGTCAATGACTTTTCGCGTAGCGTGATTTTGTAATCTTCCGATTTGTATGGGCGGTACATCTTGGTGGTTGTACACACATGCACCTTCGCACAGCACGCCCGTAGGACAAATCGTTCCACAAGCATTGCCCAACCAATTGGAGTCATAAATGGTCTTGGCTGCTCCCTTGATATTTTTGGTGTGTATTTGCTTGATAAACAACGGAATATCAATCCCTGTCGGACAAGCCTTCACACAAGGCGCATCGTAACAATACAAGCACCGCGAACTCTCGTAGTACGCCTCTGTATCATTCATCAAGGGTTTTTTCTGCTTGAAATTCGCCTGAAACTCCTGCTCACTTGTTGGTTTTTTATATTCCATATATAATGCTTAAATATTTTGAATGAGTGAACAGTAACGGCTGTCTTTAGCTGCCGAAAAGGTTTGAAAAACCTTTACCTCGCGTATATCTGCCCAACGTGAATGCTCCCTTTCGGTCGTCGGCAGCTAAAGACAGCCGTTACTATTATAATTCCGTCAGTTTCCCATACGTCTCCGGTCTTCTGTCTCTGAAAAATTGCCAAGTAGAGCGTACTTCTTCGATTAAGTCCAAGTCAAATTCGGCGATTAATAATTCGTCCTTATCTCTGGAGGCTTGGGCGAATATTTGTCCGCGTGGATCGACGAAGTATGATTGTCCGTAAAACTCGCCTAAGTTCCAGGGCTTTTCGGTGCCGACTCTGTTGATGCAGCCCATGAAATAGCCGTTGGCGGCGGCGTGTGCGGGTTGTTCGAGTTTCCAGAGGTATTCGCTCAAACCTGCTACGGTGGCACTTGGGTTGTACACGATTTCTGCGCCATTGAGTCCTAATGCTCTTGCGCCGTCGGGGAAGTGGCGGTCGTAGCAGATGTACATGCCGACTTTAGCGTATCTGGTTTGGAAGACAGGGTAGCCCAAATTGCCGGGCTTGAAGAAGAATTTTTCCCAAAAACCTGATGTGTGTGGGATGTGATTTTTTCTGTATTTACCTAAATATGTACCGTCTGCATCAATGATTGCGGAGGTATTGTATAGGATGCCGGCTTGCTCTTTTTCGTAAATGGGTACGATGATGACCATTTGGTATTTCTTGGCATACTCGGCGAGTTTTTCGGTGGTGGGTCCGGGAACGGCTTCGGCTGAAGCATACCATTTGGCATCTTGTCCGGGACAGAAATAAGGCGTGTTGAAAATTTCTTGTAAGCACAATATTTGTACGCCTTTTTCTCCGGCTTCTTCGATATACGGGATGTGCTTGTCGTACATCGCGTCCATGATTTCGGCGATCGTGCCTTCGCCTTCCGTCATGGGGAGGCTCATTTGGATTAATCCTGATTTTATTAGTCTTGGCATTTTATCTTATGTTTTAATATTTTTAATAGGACACGGATTGAACAGATGAAAAGGATTTTGACGGATTTTTTATCTGTTCTAATCCATTCAATCCGTTAAGTCTGTGTCCTATCCGCGCTATATTTATTTTATTTTTTTGTAGAAACGAGTCACGACCTTCGCCAACTGACTTTACTTCTCTTTTGATACTCCCCAAATCCGGGCTTTATCAAGGTTTCTCCTTTATCAATTACCTTTTTTCCGCGTAAAAATACGGTTTCACACTTACCTGTCACTTCCCAACCTTCGTAGCAGGAATAATCAACGTTCATGTGATGTGTTTTGGCAGATA
>JAHDEO010000016.1:0-9722 GCA_020628725.1 Saprospiraceae bacterium | reverse complement strand
TCCCAACCTTCGTAGCAGGAATAATCAACGTTCATGTGATGTGTTTTGGCAGATAATGTGTGTTTTTTATTCGGGTCGAATATGACTAAATCGGCATCTGCGCCGATGGCAATATCTCCTTTTTGCGGAGCAAGACCAAATATTTTTGCGGGATTGGTGGCGAGGACTTCGACCATTTTTTGTTTGGAAATCTTGCCTTTCGCAACGCCTTCCGAATGGAGTAATTCGACGCGATGTTCGATAGCAGGGTGTCCGTTGGGGATTTTTGAGAAATCATCTTTTCCTAATAGTTTTTTCTCCCAAGTAAAAGGGCAATGGTCGGTTGCTACCACATTCACAACACCTTGATTGATAGCAGACCAAAGATATTCTTGGTCTTTTTTCTCACGTAATGGCGGACTCATCACCCATTTTGCGCCTTCAAAATTTTTCTCATATAAAGAGGCATCTAAAATGAGGTATTGGATGCAGGTTTCGCCTTGTACGATTTGATTTCTGTGGTATGATTCGCGGATAGCTTCGACCGCACCTTCGCAGGTCATGTGTACGATATAACCCGGCACATCGGCATAATGCGCTAAGTCGCAAAAACGTTTGGATGCCTCTGCTTCGGTGACTTCGGGTTGTGAAAGGTAGTGATATATTGGTGCGAGTTTGCCTTCTGACCTGAATTTGGCGATGTGGTTGTCAATGACATCGCCATTGGTGGCGTGGACGGTGACCATACCGCCGTTGGCACTGACGACTTTCATCAGGGCGGTCATTTGCCCGTCGTCGAGCATGAGTGCGCCTTTGTATGCCATAAAGGTTTTGAAGGAAGTAATGCCTTCATTTTCAATGAGATGTTTGACTTCTACGGCAACATCATCATTGAAATCGGTCACTGCCATGTGGAAACTGTAATCGCAATAACAATTATTGTCCGAACGTGAACGCCATGCTTTGAGGGCATTTTCGAGGGTATCACCTTGCGTTTGTAGGATAAAATCAATGACCGTTGTGGTGCCGCCATGCAAAGCCGCCAAGGTACCGGATGCATAATCGTCGCTTGAGTAGGTTCCCATAAAGGGCATTTCCAAATGCACATGCGGGTCAATCGCACCGGGCATCAACCATTTTCCTTCGGCATCTATTATTTCATCGGCATCATAATTGGCATCTTTTGAAATGGCTTCGATTTTGCCATCATTTATCAATAGATTTCCCTTGTATTCGGAAGTGCTTGTTATGATGTTTGCATTTTTTATTAATGTACTCATTATTCGTGATTCGTTGATTCGCTTACTCGTTGATTTATAATTCGTTTTGAGAAAAAATCAATCGTTATTTTGCATTAGAATGTAAAACAACACATTATCTTTGGAGGTGAGTAATTTCGGGGAAATTAATTTTTGGGGGGATAAATATACCTAAATTGTTTAGCTTTTTCAAAACGCTTTCATTTAAGTCTTGAATTACACTTCTTACAAATGACATCTTCTACATATATAGGCTAATTATTTTCAGGGTGTAAGCATATTTTTTGAGTTGAAATGATTATCTTGCATCCCGTTTATTTATAAAAAATCCAAATCACAAATTCCAAATACCAATGATGACTTAGTATAAACTTGGTTTGGAATTTGTTTTGTCTAAAGAAAATCCAACACCGAACCATGCGACTAAGTATTATCTGCACATTCTTTTTGATGCCTTTGTTTGTGTTTGCACAGCAAGTGGGCAATACCCAAATTACCGGAGTGATTAAGGGAGCTGTCTCTAAAAATATCACACTGATTACGGGCGAACAACACAAAAGTTCGGGGCAGCAATCCTTTGATGCCCGCCTCAATTCTAATGATGAATTTACATTCATCGTACCGCTTACCGAACCGCAATTTGCTGTACTTCAATACGGTAGAAATATTTTTGCCAACATCTATATAGAGCCGGGTGACCAACTTCGTATAGATATTGATGGTAATGATTTTGTAAAAGGAATGACCTTTTCAGGAACAGGAGGTGCGAATAATCGCGTCCTGAAATTTTACTGGGAACAACACCCGGAAGTGCAGAGTCAATTTCAAATGAAGCAATATAAAAAAGGTGGGATGTACTACACCGTTGCGCCTGATATTGATAAAAAAATGACGACGCTCGGTTATACTTCTTTTGAACAGGATATGCGACAGGTACGCGATGGCAAATTGGCGACAATTAGTTCCTATGAGCGTAGTTATCCTGAGATTTCGCCTACATTTGTGCGTTTTATGCGTAGCGAAGTGGAGTATGAGTGGGCGTATAATATGTTGCTTTACGGTTATGCTTTCGGCTATAAAAATGGTGTACCGGATAGTTATTTTGATTTTGCAAATAATGTCTTGATTAATGATGACGGCTTGGTGAGTAGTCCGAAATATCGTCGTTATATTAAAGGTTGGATGAATTATAAATACGACAAAGGAACGAAGGCTGCTACCAATCAATACATCGGTCAATACGAACTTGCCAAGCAACTGTTGTCGGGCAAAACACAATCATGGTTTCAGTCGGATGTATTGACGCGAGGCTTGCATAAAAGTGATTTGGGAATAATGATTGACCCGTATAATGAATATGTCAGCGGTACTTTGTATTATGAATATGCGGAACCGGTATTGACGAAGTTTTATGAGAAAAACCTCTACGCAGTAGGTAGTCCCGCGCCTAATTTTTCATTGACAGATATAAATGGAAATCTCGTTTCCTTAAGCGATTTTGCAGGTAAGGTAGTGTATTTGGATTTTTGGGCTACTTGGTGTCCGCCGTGCCTCAAAAAATTGGGTATGATGCAACATGTTTCGACTCAAATTAGCCGGAGTGATGTCGTATTTATTCATATTTCATTGGATAGAACGGAAGAAGAATGGCGCAATACACTTTCTTCGCGTGTCACGTCGGGCATTCACTTGTATGCACAGGGGGGATATAAGGCAGATGTGGTTCAAAGGTTCAGTGTGAAGGCGATTCCCGAATATTATATTATCAGTAAAAACGGCACATTTGTACAAAAACCAAGTACTGTAAATGCTTATTCTATTCAGGAGTGTTTGGAGAAGCTACCTTAAAAATGAGAAAATGAATAGATGAGAAAATGAGTAAATGTTCACACGAATAGTAAAACATTTACTCATTTTTTTATTGGCTCTTATAAAGGATTAGGTGGATGCTAATAATTAACCTGAAATTTGCATCAAAATTGATGTTTTTAGTTGATTTTTAAGCATTTTTCTTGAAATTTTGATGCGCCCACCTGATTCTTATTATGAGCCTTTTTATTTATTCATTCAAAGTTTAATCACCTTATAAATCCCTCGCTGCTGCTCACCTTTCAATTCAAGAAAATACATTCCCGCAGGCAAATCGGAAACCGTATAGGAAACTCGTTGCTGTCCGGCAGTGAAATTTTCATTAGCAAGCTGTCGAACGACTCTGCCTGTAGGGTCAAGCAAAGACAGTTCGATATTCTGTGATTCGCTGAGAGAGAAAGCGATATTTACTTCATTATTAAATGGCAGCGGAGATATTTGTACATCATTAAATGGTAGCTCAGGGTTTTGTACATTTACAAGATTACCACAATTCACTGGTGTATCGGGCGTACCAAATTCTCCTGTAATCGTATTATCTATTTTTTCAAAAACAAATAAACCGGATTGCATGTCGGAAATCAAAATATTGCCGGAAGGCAAATACGGAAATACGCCCCACGCGCCTCTGTAAGAAGTAAGATTGGGTTCCGCATAAGTATCATAATGGAAGATGCGCTGCGGACTTTGTGGGTCGCCAATATCATAGACTTGCAAACCGTCGTAATAATACGAAACATACAAATAATCACCACGAACGATGAGATTGTGCGGAATAGAACTATTCTCCGTGCTTTCTGCATCAAAGGTTTGGACGACTTCAATATCAGTAAAATCACTCACATCCACTACTTTCAAATCTCTTCCATGCGTCTCGTCAGCCATGTAGTAGGTGTCTCCGTTGTCATTGAGCCAACCGGAATGGTTGTAGCCTTGCTGCGGATAGGAAGTCATACCGCCAAGATAGACAGGAGCATCCGCATCGGTAAAGTCAGCCACCATAAATTGACCGCCAAGATTCAGATACGCGATATTTTCTCGAACATAGAGGTCGTGTATGCCGTTGATGCCTACCCCTTCTATTTCGTAGATGTCAGCGAGCAATTCTGGCGTTTCGGGATTTTCCAATGAGAGGACACGAAGGGGAATAGTTCCCATGTTGGGAACGCGGGCGGGCGCAACATAAAGCCTTGCCGCAGAGGTATCTATAAAGATATTGTGGCTACGCGCAAAATATTCTTGCGATTCATAAACCACCTCAACACTATTCGGCAAATTGCTGTAATCAATGACCTGAAGGGCATTCGCGCTGCCTTGGTCCGAAACTGCGTATAGATAGCATTGATAATCGTGAAAATCACGGTGAGTAATGGAAGAACCATGCACAACACCTTGCACAAAAGCTACTTCACGCGGATTTTGTGGGTCAGTCACGTCAATAAAATGTGTCCCTCCCGTAGAGCCGATTACGGCAAATTCGTTGTTATTCGCCACAACGCCCCACACTTCGCTATAGCTATTATTGAAGGTCGGATTAACTACTATTTCAGGGTCATTCCATTGACCTAATAAATTAGCTTCTTGTGATTGACCGATGGCAATAATGGGGATAAATAGGAGAAAGTAAATGATTTTTTTCATAGTTTAAAAATTGTATTTTTTTCAAAAGTACAATTTATCCTACAAAAATGCTCTTCACCAATGACTTTTAACGCAGATACGTCGTAGGGACATGACATGCCGTGTCCCTACGATGTATTTTTATCCTTTTAATACTTTTTCGCTCATTCCCATCGTAGAAAAACCGCCATCGTGATATAGGTTTTGCATGGTCACGTAGCGTGTAAGGTCAGAAAACATGGTCACGCAGTAATCCGCACAAGCTTCGGCGGGCGCATTGCCGAGTGGCGACATTCTATCTGCGTAGCCGAAAAATTCATCAAAGCCCTTCACGCCACTACCCGCAGTCGTCATGGTAGGTGATTGGGAAATGGTATTGACGCGCACCTTCTTTTGTTCGCCGAAATGATAGCCAAAACTACGCGCAAAAGACTCCAATAAAGCTTTGGATTCCGCCATTTCGTTGTAGTCAGGGAAGGTGCGTTGTGCAGCGATATAGGTGAGTGCGAGTATCGACCCCCAATCATTGACTGCATCCATTTTGAGGGCAGTTTGCATGAGTTTGTGGAAAGAAATCGCAGAAACATCGAAGGTCTTCTGCATCCATTCGTACTTGATGTTGGTGTATTCGCGTTTCTTACGCACATTCACAGACATACCGATTGAATGCAATATAAAATCGACCTTACCGCCGAGTATCTCCATAGATTTGGTGAGGAGGTTTTCGAGGTCTTCAAGATTCGTGGCATCGGCGGGGATGATTTCGGCATTGAGTTTTTCGCCCAATTCATTGATAGTACCAAAACGTAGTGCTACGGGGGCATTTGTGAGGGTGATTTTTGCGCCGTGTGCTACGCATTTTTCCGCCACTTTCCAAGCGATAGATTTGTCGTCCAATGCACCGAAAATGATGCCTTTTTTTCCTTCCAGTAAGTTCATGATTTAGTCGTGATTCGTCGATTCAAGTAAAGCGGTCTGTAGACCGCATACATTTTTTGCCAAGCAAAAAATAAATCACGGTCTACAGACCGTGCTACATGTTACTTTTGTATTTGTTTTGCAAAAAATATAAAAATCATTTTGTGTGAAAATATCGGTAAAGGTAAACATTAAACAGGATTCATAATACAATTTTATTACCCATATTTTTTATGAGTAAAAACAGTATTTCGCTCACATGGAAATTGTAATTAAGCACATAATTAATCTCATTTTGAACTTATTAAAGTGGGCAAAAGTTTACATTTGCGAAAGTAAAAATCGTAATGATTGCTTTAGCTATCAAATGTTTAATTTTTTTAATTTTTAAAATACTATAAAGCATAAATTTATAGCATTTTCTTTGCGTTATTGACAGCTAAAGCAGTCACTACAAAGTTTCCAATTAAAATAAATAATTTACGACGGCTACCTGTCCCGCAACTTGATTCGGGAAAGTCGTCGGTACGATTCGCCTGAAATATTTTTTGAAAATGAAGAAACACAATTTTAGTGCAGGTCCGGCAATTTTGCCGGCTACAGTTTTTGAGCAAGCTGCGGACGCGGTTCGTGATTTGGACGGTATCGGACTGTCTATTTTGGAAATTTCGCATCGAAGTGCGGAGTTTAAAGCCATTCTTGCGGAAGCGCAACAATCTGTGAAAGACCTGCTCGGCATCGGCGACGAATTTGATGTCCTATTTTTGACAGGCGGAGCAAGCAGCCAGTTTTACATGACCGCCATGAATTTATTGGATAACGATGAAACGGCGGGTTATGTAGATACGGGGACATGGTCGGCGAAGGCAATTAAAGAAGCTGAGCGTTTTGGTAATATTGTCAAATTAGCTTCATCAAAAGAAGATAATTACACGTATGTGCCGAAAGGTTTTGATATTCCGGACGACATGAAATACGTTCATATCACGAGTAATAACACGGTATTTGGTACGGAATTTCATGCCTTGCCGGACACGAAAGTGCCGTTTGTAGCGGATATGTCATCCAATATTTTCAGTCGTCCGATTGATACGAGTCGCTACGATTTGATATATGCAGGCGCGCAAAAAAATCTTGGTCCTGCGGGTGTCACCTTGGTCATTGTGCGTAAGGGGGTTGCGGGAAAATTGAAGCGTGAGATTCCTACGATGCTCAATTACGAAACGCACATTGCTAAAGATTCTGCGTTCAACACACCACCAACCTACCCTATATATGTGTGCTTGCTGACGATGCGTTGGATTAAAGCACAAGGCGGCGTAGCAGCAATGGCAGCGCATAATGATAAAAAAGCCAAGTTGGTTTATGATGAAATCGACGCGAATCCGCTTTTTGAAGGCACTACGAAAGTAGAAGACCGTTCGCGTATGAACGCGACTTTTGTAGCGAAAGACGATGCACATACCGCGCCTTTCTTGGAGGCTTGTGCGGCGGCGAATATTTCAGGCATCAAGGGACACCGTTCGGTAGGTGGTTTCCGGGCTTCGATTTATAATGCGATGCCAATGGAAAGCGTACAAGTATTGGTAGATGTGATGCGCGATTTTGCGGCGAAAAATGCGTAATTAATGAGTGAATTTTGAATGAGCGAATGAGTGAATAGTAATGCTGAAATGCAATAATACTACAATGTTTTTTTCATTGTCTCATTGGCGAATTATCCTATTGACATTCACTCATTCAGAATTCACTCATTCAAAATTAATCTATGAAAATAAAAAACCTGACAAACTATCTCGAATCTATTGCGCCTTCGATGTATCAGGAGAGTTACGATAATTCGGGCTTGATAGTTGGCAATCCAAATGCGGACATCAAAGGTGTGATGCTATGTTTGGACTCGACAGAAGCGGTGATAGAGGAAGCCATTGAAAAGGGCTGCAATGTCGTAGTGGCGCACCACCCGATAGTATTCAAGGGCTTGAAGCGATTTACGGGGCGCAACTATGTAGAACGCACCATTATTAAAGCCATTAAGAATGACGTAGCGATTTATGCGATTCATACGAATTTGGATAATGTACACACCGGCGTCAATGCCAAAATTTGCGAAAAACTCGGCTTGCAAAACACTCGTATCCTTTCACCGAAATCTACATTGAAAAAACTCACAGCACTCGCTTCCGTTAATGAAATTGATGCTTTGAAAAACGCTTTATTTGAAGCAGGAGCAGGGGCGTATGATGTTCAGGAGCATGTTAGTTTTACTTCTATCGGTGCAGCTACGATGAACAAAGAAAGCGGCGCAATGGCACAAATTGAAGTGACATTTGACGCAGCATATGAGGGCGCAATTATACGCGCATTGCTCGAGGCACACTCTTCGGATTCACCTGTTTATCAAATCATTAATATCGAAAACAGGCATGTAAATGTCGGTTCAGGCATGATAGGTGAATTGCCCAAAGCCATCGCACCGACTACCTTTTTAAAACAACTTAAAGAAACCATGAAAGCAGGCTGTGTTCGTTATACCGAATTGCCCAAAAGAAAAATAAAAACGATAGCTGTTTGTGGTGGTTCGGGAGGTTTCCTACTCAATCATGCGGTACGTGCGGGAGCAGATATTTTTGTGACTGCTGATTATAAATACCACGAATTTTTTGATGCAGATGGGCGCATCGCTATCGCCGACATCGGGCATTATGAGAGCGAACAATTCACTATCGAACTTTTTAACGAACTTATAACACAAAAATTTAGTACCTTTGCGGTTTATTTGACCACAGTCAACACCAACCCTGTTAAGTATTTTTAATGCTACAATGCGTTAATGCTACAATGCTACAATGTTCTTAATGAGTGAATGAGTGAATTTTGAATGAGTGAATCATTCTATTTTCTTGTTTGAAATTCATTTCAAATTATTCATTAATAACGTTTTATAAATATTTTTTTCTCAAAAAAAAACAATGCATATAAAAAATATTAGCACATTATAAATTTATTCATAAAAAAAACATTGTCGCATTATCGTATTACATCATTGACGCATTATCATTATTCACTCATTCAAAATTCACTCATTCACTCATTAATATATGGCAAAAGCTAAGGAAAAAACAGTGGAAGAAAAATTGCAGGCATTATTTGACTTGCAAACAATAGACTCTAAAATTGATGAACTTCAGGTGTTGCGCGGCGAGCTTCCAATGGAGGTAGCTGATTTGGAAGATGAAATAGAAGGTTTGAGAACACGTCTCGGCAAACTGGAGAATTCTGTCAAAGGTTATGAGGATGAAATTGCGAAGCACCGCAATAATGTCAAGGAGGCAGAAGCATTGATAGAACGATACGACAAGCAACTCAAAGACGTAAAAAACAACCGCGAATACGAGGCATTGACCAAAGAGCTGGAAATGCAACGCCTTGAAATTCAGCTTTCGGAGAAAAAGCAAAAAGGTGCGGGAAAACTAATTGAAGAAAAAGCCGTACAAGTAGAATCTACGAAGAAACGTATCGAAGACAAGGAGAAAGAGTTGGAAGATAAAAAGGTAGAGTTGGAAAAAATCACCAAATCCACCGAAAAAGAGGAAGAAAAGCTCAACAAGAAATCCGAAAAGGCACGCAAAGGTATCGAAGACCGCCTCATGCGTGCATACGACAAAGTACGTGGCGCATATCGCAACGGCTTGGCAGTCGTGACGGTAGAGCGTGATGCTTGCGGAGGTTGTTTCAACAAAATCCCACCGCAAATCCAATTGGAAATTGGACAGCGCAAAAAAATCATCGTCTGCGAACACTGCGGACGTGTACTGGTGGACAACGAGATAGCGGGTATCGTACCTGCGGAGGCTTAAGAAGTTTAAGATTAAGTTCAAGTCGAAGTTTAAATTATCATTTTGGCGTAGCCAAAAATCGTTTTTAAACTTAAACTTCGACTTAATCTTAAACTTATTTTGGTACAAATTTTGACAAATAATAGGCTGCAATTCAGAGTTCGAGTTGCAGCTTTTTGTTACCATATGAAATGTTCGTCAAAATATAATTATCGCAAAAGCGCAGGATTTAAATCCT
>JAHDEO010000448.1 GCA_020628725.1 Saprospiraceae bacterium | reverse complement strand
TATCCATTATCCATTATCCATTATCCATTATCCATTATCCATTATCCATTATCCGTTATCCATTATCCGTTATCCATTAATCCTGTCGTTGTACCCTTGAAGATACGCCATTATTATTTTCCCAGAGGGCTTTATCTTGTCCATTGATATCGCCGTCGAGATTCATATCAGCCGGAAGGTAGTTTTTGAAAATACCATTATCATTAAACCAAATGGATTTATCGCTTGAGTTGATGTCGTAGCTTGGTATATCGGATTGGTCAATATCACCTGCAAACATCGCCCATGTACCATCAGCAAGTTGTTTTTGTCCAAAGCTCGTATCGTCTCGGTAGCTGTCTGCCAAACTGAAATCGTAACGCAATACGCCATTAATGATGTTGACAGGTTGTGGAGACATCACGCCTATGTGATTGCGATGTTCGATAACAATATACAATGAAGTCGGGTGTGTACCATTCAAAGCACAACGGTCAGGAAATGAAATTGAACCGTCTTTGTAAAGTACTCCGGCAGTTTGTGAAACCTCTGTACTTTTTTCGACGCCTGTGCGGAAAGAAACCAACACCCAATCTATGACATCGGGTGTGTAATTCGTACCTGTCCAGTCTTTTCCTTCTGCACCTTCATAAAACCACGGCGCGATATTATAAGGCTGTCCGGCAGGTGTAGGCGTACCTGCTACGAGCGTATCTACTTGTCCGGGCAATAAGTTTATTTGATACAAACCATTGTTCATCAATTGATTAGTAGGGTTGTAAGCCCCTTCAAGTTGTACTTTAAGGTCAATCTGATAACAGCCGACACATTCGCAATTTTGAAGGGCATCATTGATGGTATAAAAATTATTATCACTACAAACACCACCATCAGTACTATTATCGCAAGTATCTACTGAATTACAAATACCATCACTATCATCATCACCTTCAATGCTGTAAGTTACCTGATCTGTACCCAGAGGGCAACCTGCTTGAGTAGAGACTGTCAATTCGATATAGCCATTACCCGCAATAGTAGCAGGCGTATTGTTTCCTGTGAAAACACTAATCGGAACATTGGACGAGTTATAAACCACCCAACGATAATTTAGATTATTATCCGGTACAGAAACCGTAGCATTCAGAACGACTTCGCCGGTACAAGTTGTCAAGCTTTCGCCTGCCTCAACAGTGGCACTTGGAGCCGTTCCTGCACAATTACATTGAGCATCATAAACATCATTGACCGTACAAGGGTCGCGGTCATTACAAGGTGTACCTGCTACACAATTATCATCTTTTATAATGGTAAAATTATCATCAATGGCTCCCGTTTCACGTAAGAATTTGATACGCATGGTATCGCCGTGTACATTCATAATCGTCGAACCCAGTGATTTTGCGGAGTAATACATCGCATTATGATTGAGCGAGCCGTTACCGGTTATCTTTCCTGCGCTTCCCGTAACTATATATACTGCCCCGTCATTTACTTGATTACCAACGGTATATCTCTGGTAATGTCCATCTTGGTCTTCTTTTCCATTGCCTTCTTGTATGATATGCGTTGCAGGGTCGAACGTAGAAGAATAGCCATAATGCCCGTTGATAAAATGCGACCTTTCGTAAGAATGGCTATGTCCGGTGAGAATGAGGTCAACACCATTATCTTCGAGCATGGGGAGGAAATTTTGGCGCATTTGTATGAGGTCAGATTCAGCATCCGAATTGTGCGAACCTTTGGTATAAGGCGGATGATGCCAGAAAGCAACTATCCAATCGGCAGTCGTATTTTGAATATCATTTTCACACCAAGTATACATGGAGCCACCTACATTTCTATCTGATTCATAAGAATCCAATACGATAAAATGAATATTGCCATAATCAAACGAATAATAAGCTTCTGTACCTGATGCCAAACCACCGGCGTCTCCATTTTTTGGCAGGTTGAATATTTCGTAATAAGGACCTTGTTGGGTGCCCGAATCCGCAGTATAACCATCGTGATTACCAAGACAAGACCATGCTACGGTATTCTTCATTTTATTTTCATACATATTCTGAAAAACAGAATATTGATACTCATTGTCTGTACCGCTATTATAGGCATTATCTCCGAGAAAAAGTATCATATCTGTATGCTCATCGCCAATGTAATTGTAGTAGGCATCGCGGACAGCACGTTGGTTGGCATTGCCTGTACCGCAGTCACCGAGTATCCATGCATTGATGGGCGTATCGGTGCCGGGTAGGGGAGAGGTCTGGAAATAAACATCTTCAGCAGGAGGAATGAGTGTCGTGGAGCCGTTGATGATTTCATAATAATATTTGGTAGCGGGGGCGAGATTGGTCAATTCAATTTCGTGTTCGGTCGTTTCAATACTACCAACGCGAACGAAGTCGAGGTTGTTGGGGTCTGTACCATAGCGAACACCTGAATATGCAGGTGCATCAGTACGCCAACGAAGGGTCATGCTTGTAGGTGAACCTTTTTGTAAATAAGGACCGCGCATGATTCGCACAAAACCTTCCGGCAATGCAATCACCTCAAAATCAAAGCTGATATCCGAACTGTTTGGACTGTCTTGATGAACTTCTACTGCTATGACATTCGTACCATTTTTGAGCAAATTGGCGGAGAGGTATCTGTCGGCACGTGAATTATCGCCCGGACCATTGTAAGCGAGGGTATTATAACCAACGCTGCCAAAGGTGGGCATATTGATACTCCATACTTCATTACCATTGAGGTAAACAACGGCACCATCGTCAAAGACGAGATTTAGGCTGATATTATCATACAGTGAGACATCTGCTACATTGAAGGAGTGTCTGAAATAACCGACAAGTGTATTAGAGTTAAGCGTTGTAGCTTCATCTCCATCTCCGTAACCGAGTTGGGCAGGACCTGCACTCCATGTACTTACATCATAGGTTTCTTTTTCCCATGTATTATTACCATTGCCGGGAGGTTCGTTACCGGCGTCGTAGTATCGCCATGTAGAACCATAAGTAACGAGTGTATCTTGGGCAAATGCAGTTAGGGTGCACAATAACATTGCACACAGTATTAGTGTATTTCTCTTCATTTTTAATGATTTGTATTTTACGGGGAAAACTTCACAAAAAGACAATGGAAAGCGCGAGTTTCATATAATGGACTGTCGGGAGTGCTGTTATATAAGCGTAATTATTGAATTTAAAAATAATTTTTGTGTTAAATTTAATTCTAATATTTAAGTCCTTATATTGAGACGCATAAAGTTACAAAACGTTGCATATTTATTTTTTGAAAGTGATAAAAAGACTTTCTTTTGAACGTCTTTAAATTATTTTTGAATAGTTTTTTTGGCATTAAAAAATAATGCAATGTCAAAGTTACGATAAATATTCTTGACATGTTTAGTGGGCTTAAAATCAAATTTTTACGTTTTTCATAAGCTAATCTTATTTTTCAGGCGAAATTAATAAGCATAAAAAACGAAGTTTAATGAAACCCTTTTAAAAAAACACCGTAAAAATATCCGAATACAATAAAACTGCTGCGCTTAAACTAATTAAAAAAATATTGTATGCATTATAAGTAATAATAAAAAATACCTTATAATTTGAGTGACAACATACTTGTCAATACACTTATGCTTGCACTCAAGCACCTACCTTCATTAGTGCAAATTTTATAACAAGTAGAACCTACCCACCTGTAGAACCATGTGACATGGGCATAGAGAATTTTCTATGCCTTAATGCATCTTGTATGCATGTATATTATTTATGTATAATCAACTTATTATCAGATAAATATTTTCCAAATTATGAAGCAAAGCTATATCACTTCAAATGTGACTCTTGCTAAAAAGAGTCAAGCCCAAAAACAGTGTGATGTTTTTGATAGCAGCAGTGGTGCTTCTCCTCCAAATTGGAGAAAGAGAACCGTTTCGTTGTTAGCAATTTCATTGACATTGTTTTTGGCAGCTACAAATGTCCATGCACAATGCGACTACGTAGCTCCTATTCAAGTGCATTATGTCCCGATTGCAGAGGACCAAATGCACGATTTCTTTAAAACGGCATATCCGGATTATGAAAATTGTCTGGGACCAAATGGAGAATCTGACTGCGCAAACACAATAGCAGAAGCCTCGCCGATTTTTGATGTGAGCTATCCATTAAATAGATATTTCTCTATTGGGGTAGCGGCTACCAATACAATTATCTATTACGATCATTGGGAAGATGGATATGAGGCGGATATTGAAAATCCGACTCAATCTACCACCGAAATATGGGGTGATGGAGATTTGACAAATGGTGTGGCACCGGGTTATCCTACTGATATATTGACTGGAGGTGATGTTATTGCCATAGAGTCGGTGATTACAGGTCCGCCTGATGCCACAACCATCCTGTATGATGGTAGAGATAAGATAGCGTCTTCGTTTACAATAACGATGACGCATTTCTATTATCCGACCAATGGACAAGGCACGCCTTGGCCCCTAATTGCAGGGGCGGCTCCCATTTTATCTACAGATAATTATGGCACAAGTTTTACCTTGCCGATTGGTGAAGACGCAGACTTCAACCAAATGTTTGAACATGTCGGTGCCTTTATTCAAGCCGGAGAAGATGGGGCTACAGTTAGTGTTGATTTAGACGGTAATGGTACCACTGATATCACCTATAATCTTGCAGAGGGAGAGACAGCTTATGTGAATGGAGGTTTTCAAGTAGGAGGTACAATTACCTCTGATAATCCCATAACAGTACAGATGCAGGCGAGTGATATATGCTCAAATTACGGTACACGAAGTTTCTTATTGTTTCCTGATGACCAGTTATCAGATGCCTACGTAGCGATGGTAGGAACACCTGATGATGTAGGAAACCTTCCGCCTGTAAGTAACCATGATGCGACGACTTATGTTTATTTGTATAATCCCAATGGTACAGCAATTACAATTAATTGGGAGACATCCGCCGGTGTACAAACACCATTTACAATCCCGGCAGGTTCGCAGGTGAGAGTTCCAATCCCGAATGGTAGTGCTGCAATATTTGAATCAGCAGGAGGAGAGGTGTTCAATGCTGTAAGTACGATTGATAGCCCTGCGGAAGGGGTAGATGACTGTACAGATTATACTGTGATCAATGGTGAGGTAGTGATTGATTCACCTACAGTATGGGATTGGGGTTATGCCTTGGTTCCGATTGACCAATTAGGTGGTCAGGTGCCTGTAGTAGCACTTGCACCGGGGTCTGACCCACGTGAAGACCCCATTTTAGATAATACTGCACCAGTTTGGTTAACAGCATTTTATCCGCCGGAAAGTACCAGTTCAGGGGCTATCACGTTATGTGTGGATTTTGACGGCGATGGCGGTGCTTTTACCGATGCACTCGGCAATGGTTACGACCAAACTTTGACACTTAATGAATTAGAAAGTTTTAGATTATATGATTCTGATTTAGATAATTCAGGTACAAGAATCTGGGTATGTGATGGTAGTGATGCCTACGTGACTGCGGCATGGGGTGAAGACCCAAATACTGCGGCACCGGGTGCGCCTTCACTCGATTTGGGTACAACGATTATACCAGGTCCGGCATTCCAGCCAACTAAGCAAAATGAATTAGTATTTGATGCAGATGGCGATGGTTTATTTGATATAGATGTAGATACCACAGAATATTGTATTTGTGTGACCAATACTGGCGCATTATCTTATGATAGTTTGGATATATTTTTATATGACTCATTAGCAGCAGAATTGACCTATGTAGAGGGTTCGACTTATACACTGTTTGGTGGGGTACAAACTCCGGTAGCGGATGATGGTGCAAATCCTTTTCCTTTGGATGAAGCTGGTTTTCAATTACCTATACGCATGAATCCCAATGACGCAGCTTCTGTTTGCTATAGTGTAACATTAAATGCTCTTCCGGAAGACGGTAGCAATGTTGTACTCAATGAGGCACTAGGTAGTGATGGAAATAGTTCTGTAACACCGGAGAGTAGAGTACTCGTAGATACTTGTATATTAAAAACACTCATCACCGCCATGGGAACCTGTGAAGGAGATGACCTTACCTTAACAGCAAATA
>JAHDEO010000447.1 GCA_020628725.1 Saprospiraceae bacterium | reverse complement strand
TAGGGGTTGCGGGTATTTTTCTTATAAATAATTATAATATTTTTTGCCAAGAAAAAAAATAACCCCACCCCGCAACTCAATAAACTTCTATGTTTTTATTCTCTAATTCTTGTTGATACAATTCTTCTTGTTTTCGAGAAATGAGGTCAGTTTTTTTATTTTTTAGGATAACTTTTGAAATGTCATCTTGTACATATTCCATTGGGGCAGTTTTTCCTTTTCTAATGATGTCATTAATTTTGAGGAAATAGCGATGCGTTCTGTTTTTTACATAAATATCTCTATCGCCATTATCATAATACTTTTCTTTAAACGCGCCTTCGGGCAATTTCGCTTCCCAGTCATCAAAACTTATCCATTTTAAGGTATCCAACATGAAATCATCCGCTTCTTTTTGTGCCAAATTCACCAACTTATCAAAATCGGTTGTTTTGTCAAGATCCCAATAACGCTTGAGACTGCCATAAGGCTTCGTGCGGTCTATTTTAATGTACATCCCTTGCGCGATATTGTCTTGCAACTCATATTTCTTCTTATTCTCATCATAATGCGCTTTCAATTCCTCCATCGTCACCGTCGTATCCAATTCACTTTCCAATAATTGTTGCTTGTATTCGGTCAACAATAATGAGGAACGATAATCATTGACGAGTCGTTCGATTCGCTCATTTGTAGCAGTATTACCTGACGCAGTGTGTGCGAGTACACGGTTTCTGACCCACGTTTGAACGTGGTCATTGACAATGAGCGCACTATCAGCGGGTGTCGTATTCTCATTAATCAGACCTTTCATATCCGACAAATACAGGCTTTCGCCATAAGCGCGAGCGAGTGGTTGTTCGCCATTGCTCGTTGCCTCCGGTTGTGTGCAAGCGTATAGACACAAGAGTGCAGTTACAATAATTAGTGCGTGTTTCATGTGTGTTTTTTTAGTTCATAGTTCATAGTTCGCAGTTCGTAGTTCGCAGCGATAAAACCATGAACTATGAACCAACAACTATGAACTAAAAACTATTTAACTAACTTCTTAAATACTTCCTGATTGACTTTGATGGGATATTGTTTTGCCAAATCCGCGACCCAGCGTTTTTCGAGTTCTTCTTGGTAATCTGCTACGACGTAACCCCGCGCTTTGTCGAATGGTTTTTGTTCTGGGGGCAATACTTCTTCGACTTTGATGATGCTCGCTTTATTATTTTCAACTATCGGGCTGGCTACGCTACCTTTTCGCCACGCCAAGTTTTTGAGTACCGGATTGCTGTCGCGTTCAACGGTGCTTTCTTGCGTGGTGACGAGTTCGGCTTTTTTATTGATTTTGGCAATGACCGTTTCAGCGGGTTTTTTACGAGCGAGTCTGGCGACTTTTGCCAACACTTTTGGGTCGGTCGTATTGACGGTGTAGGTCGTGATTTTCGCACGGTCATCCCACACGTAATTTGCTTTATTGCCTTCGTAAAATGCCTTTAAGCCTTCTTCATCTTTAGAAGCTTTGTCCCACACTTCTTGCTTTGTTGCTTCAAACAACAAAATCCCTTCTTCGTATTCGCGCATAAGGGCTTTGAATTCAGGGTATTTGTTTTCGAGTTGTGTTTTTTCATGTTCGATAGCTCGCTCGGCAATGAATTTTTCCAACATATTTTCGGCGGCTTTTTTCGCGCCGCTTCTTCTCATTTGTAGGCGTGCATTGCGCTCACGAAGGAGATATTGGTGAAAATCATTCACTCTTGCTGTCTCACCACCCATTGTGAAAAGCTCACGAGTGTCGGGGTCTTTTGGCACTTTCCAATTGTGCTTGAGCAGATTTTTATCTTCGGCAAGCGTATTCATAAGAGCCGTTTTAGTAGCTTCATTAAATTTGAATCTTGCCTCGCGTTTGATGCGTTCGGTTACGGCATTTTCAGCGGATTTGAATCGCGCGTCTTTTTTCACTTTGGTCAATAAAATCGGCTTTGCCTTTTCAAGTGTACTTATATCCGGCTTACCGAGACGCTTGATGATGTGCCATCCTACGGAGCTTTTCACCGGCTCGGTCATGTCACCATCATTTTTAATTCCGAAAGCAGCGTCTTCAAAAATAGGGTCGTAGGTGTTGATGCCAAAACGGGGAATCGAACCACCATTCGCTCCGGTAATTTCATCATCTGAATTAGCACGTGCAAGTGTTTCAAAACTTGCTCCCGCTTTAAGTTGTGTATACAATTCGCGGATTTTGGCTTCGGCAGCTGCTTTTTCTTCGTCAGTCATTTTATCCGTCACACGAATGAGAATGTGCGCCGCATCCATCTCTCCTTTTGCAGGGCGACGACTCAATGGTTTTATCAAATGATAGCCCGTCCCTGTACGCACAGGCGCAGACACCTGACCAACAGGCGTATCGTAAGCCGCACTTTCAAGGTCGTATAAATCGGGCAATTGGAGTACGGTGATATAACCCAATCTACCACCTGCTTTGCGAGAAGCATGTTGCGATTTTTTACGCGCCAATTCTTCGAAGTCTGCGCCGCCCTCAAGTTCTTTCTGAATGGCAGTGATTTTCTCCAACGCTTTTTCTTCATCATCATTAATAATCTTAATCATGATGTGCTGAATCTCCACATCTTCTTTTGAGCGTTCGTA
Source organism: Saprospiraceae bacterium (assembly GCA_020628725.1). Classification (GTDB taxonomy): domain Bacteria; phylum Bacteroidota; class Bacteroidia; order Chitinophagales; family Saprospiraceae; genus JAHDEO01. The sequence continues at coordinate 3,483 of JAHDEO010000447.1, read as the reverse complement.
GGCTTCGCGTACGAGTTTTTCGCTCACCTCTTTATCCGTCAAATACGTACTCGACAATTGACGGCGATAAGTATTCAATTCCCTCGCAAAGGCAGGTTTGCTATCCAAGCCCATTTCGCGGGCTTTTCTGACTTTGAGTTTGAATTTTTTGTACAAATCCAAATACTCTTCCAGCGATTGCTTGCTGAAATCCGCTTCTTCTGCGTTGGTCTTTTTATAAATATATTCAAATTCGGACACGGGTACTTCCATGCCATCGCCTACTGTAAACAAGATATCCTCGTTTGGCTGCGCGTAGGTTATCGCACTACACATTAGCAAAGCCAGCAGTAATATAAAGTTTTGTTTGGTCATGAGAATTAGTCAATAGTTGATAGTCCATAGTCGATAGAAGTGCTGAAAATTAGCCTATGGTCTATCGACCATCGACTATGGACTTTATTAAGATAATTGGCAAAAATAAAGATTTTATTATGCAAACCGTAATGGAACAAAATCTTTGCCGCATTTATTGTGTTTAAATTTTCGTTAAAATGGGGTTTTATTGCTTTATTGTTACATTGTTTCATGACTTTCATTGTTCGATTGCCATAATTGCCGGAGCATCCTTTGAGAATAAGGGCTGTTTGATAATGTAACCATACAACAATGAAGCAATGAAATTAAAATGAAAGAAAAATACACACCACCACCCACCCACGATGTAGCTTTGAAGAAGTTGCAAGCCTATTGTGCGTATCAAGACCGTTGTCATCAGGAGGTGCGCTCGAAGTTGTTGGACTTGGGGATGCGGGGGCATGATTTGGAGGTGATTATGGCGGAATTGGTGGAGGATAATTTTTTGAATGAAGAACGCTTTGCGCGGTCGTATGTACGCGGCAAGTTTCGGATAAAACGTTGGGGACGCATCAAGATTCGCCTCGAATTGAAAAAGCGGAATATTTCTGCCTATTGCATCAAAAAAGGCATGACCGAAATCGACGATAACGACTACTACGCCACCCTCGAAAAAGTCATCCTCACCAAGCAAAAAACACTCAAACCCGCTACTAAATTCAATCAAAAAGGCAAACTCGCCCAACACGCCATGCGACGGGGTTTTGAATCGGCATTGGTGTGGGAGGTGGTGAATGCTGTGATTGAGTGATTTTCGATTTTTGATTGATTTGGGTGTTAATCCATTTAAAATGTGTTATTTTTACATGCGACAAAACAAATTGCAATTATGAAAAATACACCTAATACTAACCGAAGAAATTTCCTACAAAAAACTTCGCTTGCCTCGCTCGGCGTATTGGGTTTAGGTCAGATACAGGCGCAAAGCACCGCTTCTGCAACTAAGCCATTACATAAATTGCCTAAAGGTCTGAAAATCCTTTTTCAAGGCGATTCTATTACTGATGCCGGAAGGAGTCGAAGCGGGTACTTCGCCAACCACACATGGGGCGGCATGGGTACGGGCTATGTGGTACAGGCTGTCGGCAAGTTGTTGGGCGAACATCCGAATGCGGATTTGAAGTGTTATAATCGCGGTGTGAGTGGCGATAAAGTACATCAATTGGCGGCTCGTTGGGAGGAAGATTGTTTGCAGATTCGCCCGGATGTGTTGAGTATTTTGATTGGGGTGAATGATTTTTGGCATACTTTGACGCATAATTATAAAGGTACGGTAAAGACCTACGAAGATGATTTGAGAAAATTGCTCGACCGTACTTTGAAGGAAATCCCTGATATGAAATTGATGATTTGCCAACCCTTTGTCATCAAAGGCGGAACGGCGATTGAGGAGAAAGATTGGTTTCCGGCATTTGCGGCATATCAAGATGCGGCTCGTAAAATTGCGACAGATTACAAGGCAAGCTGGGTGCCTTTTCAGGAGACTTTTGATGAGGCATTGAAAAATTCGACGGTGGAAGCCCTTTGTGCTGATGGGGTGCATCCTTCGCTCGGTGGTGGGTATTTGATGGCGCAGGCTTGGTTGGAGGTTTTTGGAGAAATGATGGAAAAATAATAACTTGCGTATTCAGAAGTCAGACCATTTTATTGTCAGAGGTCAACTTTTGAAATATTCAACATTCTCTCATTCAAAATTATCCATGCGTATAGAAGGTCTGGAACTGAAAAATATAGGCGTTTTTGAAGACGTAAAAATGGAATTTCCAACATGTCCCGACGGACAGGCGGAAATTCACATCTTTACGGGCGTCAATGGGAGTGGGAAAAGTACCATTTTGAAGGCTTTGGCTTGTGGGTTTGAGCGACATGTAGAATTAGAGGAAGATATTGAGCAAATTACAAACAAATTTAAAAAAGATGAAAAAACATATATATCGGAAGATTTAAATAATTTCTATCATTATTTTCATTTAAATGGTAGCAAAAATGATAGTGCTTGGGTAAAAACAATTTTAAGTGAAGGGGATTTTATCGGAGTACAAGGCTTTTATCTTGTGGGTTTATTATTGAGTGATGAAAATGAGAATGTCAATAAATATCGTTCTACATTAAATCCGAAATTGGAGTGGACACTTTACGAGTATGAATTTGCTGTGTTTTCGTATTCGGGATATAGTCAAATAGATAGTAATCCACCTTATTTACTCGAAACTAAAAATCCACTTTATCAAGCATTGAAATTTTTAAAGGAACCCGATACAAGCCATTCATTAGATGAATGGGTAAAAAAATCTCTATACAAACGCTCGTATGCAAGAGATAATAATTTGGGCAAAAAGGAAGTCGCATACAATGATACGATTGATAGATTAGAAAATGCAATTAGTGAAATAGTTGGTTTTGATATTCGTTTTGCCCTAGATCATACACTTGAACATCCAATTATAAAATATAATAATCAAAATTTAAGTTTTGACGTTCTCCCTGACGGATTAAAGTCATTAGTTTCTTGGTTAGCAGATTTATGTATTCGTTTAGATAAAATAAAATGGGTAGACGACACGCCCGTTTTCAACCGCAACCTAATCCTATTCTTAGACGAAATCGAAAACCACCTCCACATCAAATGGCAGCGCAGAGTCTTACCGATTGTCCAGAAATTACTACCCAATGCCCAGATATTTGTCACCACTCATTCGCCTTTTGTCGTCAATTCGATTGATGATGCTTGGGTACACCGTTTACAGTTGAATGAAGCGACAAAAACCACTACCATCGCCCCACCACAACGCACGAGTACGGGCAACAGCTACATTACCGAGTTGATGAAAACTTTTGAGGTCTACGAAGAATACGGCATTCCGGTCAGCGAAAAATTACAAGAATTTCACCAAATGAAAAATCATATTTTGGAAGGAAAAAACGGCAATACAACAGCATTTTTAGCTTTGGCGAAAGACATTGCGAGTGTCAGTCCTTCTTTGAATAACGACATCCAAATTCAGTTGCGAAAACTAAGCAAGCAAACGTCGAAAGAATTTAGCATCCATGATTAAAATTGAGCGTAGCGATGCCCCCGACTGGCTT
>JAHDEO010000446.1 GCA_020628725.1 Saprospiraceae bacterium | reverse complement strand
ACCATTTTGAGGACAACGTCGTTGAGTCCGTCAAAGAAGGCTTTTACAGGCGCACTCCGGTCGGGCGGAATGAGCAACATACCAAGCGCAAAGAAAATTACAAAGAAAATCACTTGCAACATATTTCGGTTGTCACCTGCTGCTTTGAAGAGATTGTCCGGCACCATATTCACCAGAAAATCCAGCGGACCGGAGTCCTGTTGGCTCTGTGCGCCTTTGAGTCGTGCTTGTACTTTGCTGTTGTCTTTAAATTTTTCTTTGAGGCGTTCTACTGTTTCCGGTGCGATATTTTTGCCCGGACGCAAGGTATTGACCACGACCAGTCCAATTGTAATCGCAATGACTGTCGTTAATAAATAAATACCAATAGTACGCCCACCAATTTGACCGAATTTTGAAATATCTTTCAGGTCGGAAATACCTTTTATCAAGGATGCGATAATCAAAGGTATTGCGATGAGTTTTAGGAGATTAACGAATATTTTTCCAATGGGATAAATCCAGTCATTTACAAAATCTGCTCCCCACGAAAATCGCGTCATCACAATCCCGAAAAGGATACCCGCGACCATCCCAATTAATATCTGCCAGTGTAGTGCAAGTTTTCTCATAATGTGTTTTATGGTCAGCAGCTTGTCAGTCCGAAGTCCACCGCTTTAACGTGAAATACACTCGCGTACAAGCGGCGGACTGCGGACTGACCAACTGCGGACAATCAATAACTACGACAAAATAAATAAAAATAAAGGGAAAGGAGATATGTTTTTGAGATTTTTCAAGTAGACAACGCCATTAGCACAATAGAAATTACAGCGACAAGGATTCCAATGATATTAATCGTACTTAATTTTTCCTTGAAAATTATCCATGCTAATATGGCTGCCAATACAATGATTGAAATATTATTTATCGGAAAAATAATCGACCCGTCCACGCCGCGTCCCAGCACAAGTACTAAGAAATACACGGAGAAAAAATTGGGAATTCCCAATGCAATTCCTCCAATGATGTGCTTAGATTTGATGCTTGTTCTTCCTCGTATAATATTGATTATCAAAAAAATAAACCCTATAGTACCTGCTGTGGCAAATATCGAAATCGTAAAACGAATGCCTCCACTGCCATCCAATAAATCCCGTTCGGCATAGAGTAAAAGTGCCTCTATTGCACCGCAAGCAAAGAAGACATATGCCGGAATAAGCAATGTGAGTAAATTGCGGTTTTGTACCTTTTTTTCTTTTGTACCGGGCGAGATATTGGTGAGGACTACCGCGATAAGTGCTAAGATAATACCTGTAATTTTTAGGGCATCAGCCGACTCATTATACATCCAAATTGCGAATATCACACTGAGAATAATGGACATTTTTTGTAGGACAACGGCTACGGTTACACCAAAATTTTGAACCGTCAAAGCTACCGTGTAAAAAGTCGAAATAAATATCGTACCCAAAATCAAAGCCACCGGAAACCATATTTCTCGGATAAATCCCGGTTCTATCGGAAAGTCCCAAATCAGCAGGCTACCCACCACCACACAAACCAGATAATTGATAACTATCGCCTGAAAATTATCAACATCATAGCGTTCGTAAGCCTTAAAAATCAAAGCGATAATCGTGCTACTCAAAATAGAGCCCAGTAAAAACAAAAGAGTTGTTATCATAGTAAAGGCTGCTTTAACTGCCTTGTCAAGACAGTGAGTTGGTCATTTTCAATATTGATTTGTTGTACGATTTCTCCTGAAATTTTTGGTGCAACTACGCCTTCACTCAAATTATGATTGGCAGTAAAAATACGCGCCTCATCCCATAAATTTTCCGAAATAAAACTTTGCAGTAGTTGTGCGCCGCCTTCTACGATAATGGATTTTAGTTTTGATTTGTAGCAATTATCAAGGACTTGATGAAGCATATTTTTTGAAGAATCAATTTCATTAACAATGAACATCCTATCACGTTTGCCATCCAGATGATTCATTAAAGCATAATAGTCAGTGGATATTTTGGGGTCAAAGAAAATCCAAGTCGTTGCATCATCCTTGAAAACATTCAATTTACTTGACAGCCGCGTTGTCCTATCAAGCACCATACGTATCGGTTGCTCTTCTCCTGCCCACAGTCGATTCGTCAATTGCGGATTATCAACTTCCGCCGTATTCGTACCAATTAAAATAGCATCTTCTTCGCTGCGCCATTTGTGGGTGAGTCGCTTGGCTGCCTTGCCGCTAATCCATGTTTGTTCGCCTTTTTTGCTGATAAAACCATCGGCAGATTGTGCGAATTTTAGGATGATATACGGACGTTTTTTCTTGTGCATTACAAAAAAACGCCGATTGAGCCACGCGCCTTCCTGTGCGAGTATGCCTGTGTGTACGTCTACGCCTTGCGCGCGTAGGCGTTTCACGCCTTCACCTGCAATACGCGGATTGGGGTCGAGATTGCAAATGACAACTTGCGGTATCAAATGCCTCATAATCAAATCCGTACAAGGCGGTGTCAAGCCATAATAACAGCAAGGTTCGAGGCTGACATAAAGGGTAGATTTTTCAATCAAATGGCGGTCTTTTGGCTGTACGCTCGCTACTGCATTCACTTCCGCGTGTGCCTCGCCGTATCGCTGATGCCAACCTTCTCCAATAATGCGATTTTCATGCACAATGCAGCACCCCACCAATGGATTTGGGCTGACAGCTACGCCACCTCGTTGTGCCAGTTCAAGTGTCCGTCGAATGTAAATTTCGTGATTCACGAGGCAAAGGTACGGGGGATTTTAGAGAAAAATTTGTATCTTTATCAAAAATACAGAACATGAGGAATACAAAAGGAACTAAGGTCGATCCAAAACGCCCTACTGAAGTACAAGAGTATCTCAGGCACGCACCGATTGAAGATTCGCAAGTGAGAAGAACCGGAAGTGAAGAACCAAAAACAGACGAAGCGGATATCAGAACTTTTCTTTCTAACACTGACAATTATGATGTTTTAGGTAATGAATATGACGACGACGAACAAGATTATTTGAAATAATATTCTATAAATCCACATGAATTTGAAAAAAAATAACCGTTGAAAATCCATCTAACCATATTGTCAATAGATACCTTTTTTTGTGTAAAATTTATTTGCATAAAATACTGATAACTCGTATCTTGAGATATACAAAGCTACTATATCAATAATTTTAAATCAAAAAAAATATAAAACTATGAAGTATATTATAATTATTTCACTCCTATGCATTCCCCTACTTAGTTTCTCACAAGATGTTATATACCGAAACGGTTGGGGACATTACATTGGCACAGAAAAAGTAACACCAAAACAATTCAAACAAGAGCTTGCCAAAAACCCTGTTGCCTTTCGTCAATTTAAACGTGCTAGAGTATTCAGCTATACCGGTATTGGTGTCGGTGTTGTTTCTGCGGCAATCATTCTTACTGATGCGGACGAAAATTTGTCACATGAACGTCTGGGTTTAGCTACTATCAGTTACGCCGCCGCCGCCACACTTGTTTTTATTGGTGGTATGCAAGAAATTGGTGCGATTAACCTCTATAATAGTAGCCTCAATTCTTCTACACGCATTGCGCCCACTTCAAATGGCATTGGCTTAGTTCATCGCTTTTGATTAAGCGTTGAACAAATTAACCTGAATAAGATGGAATCTCATTTAGTTGTGGTGCAACACTAAATGAGATTCCAAAATATGAAGAATATTAACCCCTAAATCCATCCATTCACATTTTCCCAACACATATTCATTTCGTCTTTCATTAACAAAAAGCTAATTTTGCAGATTAAGCAACTGTACAGGCGATTTCAATCGCCATGTAAAAAATAAGATAATTTGAAAAATTCTTATTTGCAGTAAAATATAAATAAAAAAATACACATGGCGATTGAAATCGCCTGTACGACATATGGCAGGTTCAAAAACGAAATCAAAAACAAAAAAAGTCACCCCCTTGATGCAGCAATACAACGCGACAAAGGCAAAGCATCCTGACGCTTTGTTACTGTTTCGCGTAGGTGATTTCTATGAGACATTCGGAGAAGATGCGGTCACGGCGGCAAATGTACTCGGCATCACCCTCACTTCGCGCAACAACGGTGGCGACCAAACTCCGCTTGCCGGAGTGCCGTATCATGCGCTTGATTCGTACCTGCCTCGATTGGTGCGGGCGGGCTATCGCGTGGCGATTTGTGAGCAATTGGAGAAACCGACTAAGGGGAAAAAAATAGTAAAGCGCGGTGTCACCGAAATCGTAACGCCTGGCGTGACGACAGACGACAAACTCCTCGACCACGACAAAAATAACTACCTCGCGGCGGTGCATTACGGACGCAAAGGACATTTCGGCATCGCCTTTTTGGATATTTCGACGGGTGAATTGTTGGTCAGCGAGGGCAATGACCAATATATAGATAAATTGCTGCAAAGTTTCAATCCTTCGGAGGTCTTGTTTAGTAAAATAAAAGCGAAGGATTTTAACGCTCAATTTAGCGAAAAACTCTATACGTATCCGCTCGAAGATTGGATATTTCAGCCCGATTATACCCGTGAAAAATTATTGGAACATTTTGCTGTGCCGACCTTGAAGGGCTTTGGTGTGGAGGAAATGGAATTGGCACAAGTCGCGGCGGGTGCTGCCCTGCATTACCTTGCCACGACGGAAAATACCAACCTCAAACACATCAATTCGGTCAGTCGGATTCAGGCGGAAAAATATGTGTGGTTGGATAGGTTTACGATACGCAATTTGGAGTTGATTTATAGTACGCATGAGTCGGGGATTCCTTTGTCGAATGTGATGGATAAAACCATTTCGCCGATGGGGGCGCGACTGATGAAAAAGTGGGTCGTGTTGCCTTTGTTGAAAAAAAATGACATCGAAGCGCGGCTGAAAATGGTCGAGTTTTTTATCAGAGAACGCGAAACTACCGACCTCTTAATCAAGCAAATACGACAAATCGGCGACATAGAACGCTTGGTATCGAAAGTGCCTTTGGGCAAGGTCAATCCGCGTGAAGTGCGGCAATTGGGGCGGTCATTGGCGGCGATTGAACCGATAAAAAATATGTTGGCAGCAAGCGCACACGACAACCTCGTACAGATGGCAGACCGCGTGAATTTATGCTTGAAAATCCGCGAAAAAATCGTCACGCATCTCGTGGACGACCCGCCCGTCAATCTCAAAAAAGGCGGCGTGATGGCAGACGGCATCAATGAGGATTTGGACGAACTGCGCGACTTGGTGAAAAACAGCAAAGACATCCTACTCGGCATCCAACAACGCGAGGCGGAAGCCACCGGAATTGCGAGTCTCAAAATTGGCTTCAACAACGTATTTGGTGACTATCTCGAAGTGACAAATAAATACAAAAATCAGGGTTTGATACCCGAAGATTGGATACGCAAACAAACCCTCACCAATGCAGAACGTTACATCACGCAAGAACTTAAAGAGTTGGAAGTCAAGATATTGGGCGCAGAGGAAAAGATATTGGTCTTGGAAAACGACCTCTTTGAACGCTTGGTGGCAGACCTCACAGACTATATCGTACCGATACAACAAAACGGCGCGATTATCGCCAAACTCGACTGCCTGATTTCCTTTGCGGAAGTGGCTTTGAAGAATGAATATTGTCGCCCCGACATCAACGATGGGTTCGTGATTGACATCAAGGAAGGTCGCCACCCCGTCATCGAACAGCAACTCCCGCCCGACGCGCCCTATGTTCCCAATGACGTGTATCTCGATAAGGACGACCAACAAATTCTCATGATTACGGGTCCGAATATGTCGGGTAAATCCGCCGTATTGCGACAGACGGCACTCATCTGTCTCATGGCGCAAATGGGCAGTTTTGTGCCTGCCAAAAGCGCGAAATTGGGCATCACCGACAAGGTCTTTACGCGCGTGGGCGCATCGGACAATATCTCGTCGGGCGAGTCCACCTTCATGGTCGAAATGAACGAAACGGCGAGCATCATGAACAACGTCTCCGACCGCAGCCTCATCCTCCTCGACGAAATCGGGCGCGGCACGAGTACCTACGACGGCATCTCCATAGCGTGGTCTATCGCCGAGTACCTGCACAA
>JAHDEO010000445.1 GCA_020628725.1 Saprospiraceae bacterium | reverse complement strand
TCTTTGAGGGAGGTCAAATTTTCCGGTGTAAAATTTACGCTCGGTATAGGATAGCCATGTGATTTCCAATTGAATGGGAATAGGCTTGAAATCGTCGCCTACAATATGCATGGAGCCTGCGTCGCCCCAGCCATTGTGCATGAGCCATTTAGCAGGAATGTATATACTTTTTCCACCTTCGAAGATAAAGTCTCCTTTAACGATTTCGGCGGGATATAGTTTTGGGGCGCAGGCTGCCGGTAGCCATTCAAATTTTTCCATGTGATTGTCTTGACTTTGCTGTTGGGCTGTATTTGTTGTGCATCCGAAATGAAATATTCCCGATATTAGCAAAAAAACGATTAACCTAAGTTGCGAATAAGTCGCTAACTTGAGTAAATTCCAACGAAATATAACGCAAAATACGTTGGAATTTGGAATTTGGAAGTTGGAATTTTTCAAGTTGCCTATCATCCGTTTTGTATTACTCTTTTGCGAACACCGTTTTCTATATTCGGATTCATACCTATCCCTCTATAATTTGCCGAAAAATGAAAATACCTGTTTCTCAATGTTTTCAACATCACTTTATCAGCGGGATTGCTGAGGGACATTTTACCGGCATTGCCGAGTACATACTTGTCGAGTCGTGCTTTGGTCTGCACTAAAATAGCGTCTGAAATGCTGTATGAACCTTTAATTTTACCCATACTAAATTCGACCAATTTGCTGATAGCATATTCGGTCATAATATGTAAAGGTATAAAACTATATTTATAGCTAAGCCCGGAACGCCTTCCGTAGAGTGTTCCCCAAAATTTATCAAGGGTGATTTCTCCGGGGAGATACCAGCCTTGATCTATCAAAAATTTGCGGTCTTTTTCGAGGGCAGGAAGTGAAGTGATGGTGTAATTTAGTTTTATTTCTTCATCAGAACCATCCACATATCCGCCGCCAATATCGGAATGCACACCGGGTAGGAATCTTTCTAAACTGCCTTTACTATTGATGTTGGTGAGCCTGAAATTAGCGCGATGTTCGTCGTCTGCCGCCAATTGCAAAACGTGTACGGAATATCTTACTGCGTCCAATCCGAGGTCGCGCGTATCATTGGAATGCACTACACCGTAGGAAGCCACCGTATCGTAAAGTCCCGTAAAACGCACCACAAGCGACCTGATTTCTATGCCGGCGGCTTGGAGGTATTCGCCGAGTGCGCCGTAGTCGGTGTCGTATTTGATGATGGTTGGTGGGGCGTGCGGATTTCCTCCATAGACTGCTTTTACTTGCCCTTTTCGTTTGTAGAGTTCGTATATAAAATGCCGGGACGCTGCTGCGCCTCGACTAAATCCGAAGGTGTCAATCGTGAGCGTATCAATGAATTTGACGCCTTTCTGTTTGATTTTATCGACTACTTTTTTGCAAGCCTTTTTCACTTTAGCGGGTACGCCTGTTCCACCCGTTCCGAGACCTGCGCCGACTTTGCTGTCTTTTTTTCCATCCTCTGTACCAATACCTTCTATATACAAACGAAATTGTATGAGTTTGCCTCTTTGAAATTCTTTATAAGCGGGTTCGGAGCGCGATACATTGGAGTGTTCATTTTGATAACTGCCTTGACCTTTTATATATAAATCCGCCATGACGGGGTTGCCGTTCGGTCCTTTTTCATGCTCTATTCTGGCGTTGACATTGGTTCTGTTATTTAACGTACCGTCATAAAATACACCTGCATTGATGTCGTAATATTCATCCTGCTCAAAATCGTCGTGGTTAGTATCACTCACCAAAGCAGGGGCAGTGGACACAGTGATACCTCCAATTTGATTTTGGCTCTGTGTGATGGATGGCGGAGTGGTAAGGTTAAATTCTGACATGATAAAAATGCAATGAGTGAATGAGCGAATTTTGAATGAGTGAATATTACAATTTACTGTTCATCAATATTTTATCAAAAAAAAATAAAGTATTATCCGTTTCTAACGCGGCACGGGCTGGAAGCACCGTGTTACGTTATTCTCCATATTCAATGGTGGCTGCGCTGGCGATTTTGATTTTGCCGCCTGCTTTGGTCGTGTATTTACCACTTGTTTTAGTGAGGATTTCCTGCGCTTCTTGTTTGTAATCTTTACTGATTACCTTAATTTCTTCACCGACTTTTTTATCTTCGTTTTTGGAGGTGATAATTTGGTCTTCGATGACGCTGAGGCGGTTGTTTTTGCCGACGTTGGTTTCCATATTATGCCCTACACCGACGAAGAGATTTTCCTGCACATTGATATTCATATTTTTGGCATTGAGCGTCATATTTTCCAATGCAGAAATCGTGATATTATTTCCGGCGGTATCAATGTGAATGATGTTGCCGTTTTTGTCGGTAATTGTGATACTTTCACCACCTGCGGTATCATTAAATTGGAATAGATGCCCGGTGCGTGTTTTGATGGTTTTGTAATTATTGTCGGGGTCAAAAAATTCGGGCGTGGCTTTGCTGTGATACACCGCGCCTTGCATGTAGGGGCGATCAGGATTACCTTGTACGAAATCTACATAAACTTCATCTTCCAATTCGGGTACAAAATAAGTTCCTCTATCGCCGCTTGCATGATTGGTAATTTGTCGAATCCATGGGGTCATTTCCTTACCTGATTGCCATTTGAATTGTACACGTACTCGTCCGAGTCCCTGCGGGTCATTATTTTCTTTGACAACGGCAACTTGTGATTCAGCTTCGGGTTTGAAGACGTTTTTATTGAACAACGGCGCAGTGACCGTGACGGGAATTGCCTCAAAACTATTGGAGTAATCTTTATTGGCATCAAGGTGGTGGGTGACGGCAGTGATGCGGAAATTGCCGACAAATCCGGGTACGATTTGCTTGCCGACTTTGTTGTTGGCTTTGACCTGTATGCGCGATCCTACCACGATACCAGAGTTAGAACCGCGTCCTTTGAAGAAAGTCGTATCACTGAGGATAGCTGATTTTCGGGCTTCAGTTAGGTGCTTAATGAGTGGATCTTTTGGGGCGTTTTGCCATGTGGGATTGATGGGTTCATTTGGGAAAATGCTATCTGCGGCATCAAGGGCTTTTTTACCGTAGTTGTCGAGCCAGCCGGGTTTGAAGCCTTTGGAAGATTCTTCCAAAGTGCGTGTCTCGGTATAGTTGTAAAATTGATTTTTAACGTTGGATGGGCGTAATTGTACACCATAATCGAAGGAGTCCAAATCTTTTCCAAGTGTGAGTTCTACGCTACCCGGTGAAGGCAATTTACCAAATGTAATACCCTGCCCATCGTAGAAAAACCACTCTCCATACGTCGCAGCAATGCGACTTAGAAATTGGTAATTCGTTTCTTTATACTGGACAATATATGGAATCGTGCCGCTGTATTGTGGCTGTACGCTGGCATTGAGGAGATTGCCCGGATAGGTACCAAAGATTTCGTTGGCGATAGCGGAGATGTCTTTTTCTTCAAAGGACTTGGTCGCTGCGCCATCTTCCAAAAGATAGGTAGGACTGTATCCTCCAAAAATAATGAGGTTGTCGCCCGTATAGGTGCGGTCAATGCGTATCGTCGTGATGACACCTTTAAATTTCAGGGGGCTATCGGTGCATGTAATTTCGATTTCGGCAGTCTTACCCACATGGTCGATAGAGCTGTCGATAGACACATCACTGGCTTTATCGCCAATTTTCTCGGCGGCTACCGCCACTTCGAAACTGTGATGCCAATCAGACCGTTGTTGTACGGTGATTTGATAAGGGTCTACCTGTTTGCCACCAATGATGACGTTTGTTGATTTTGCTGTTGCCACAAGCGCTTGTTTTTGATTAGAGCGTGTTTAAATTTTTTTGATTTAGAAATTTATGAAATTATTATTTAGGCTTGTAATTATTTGTAAGTACTTGACTATTAGGTGTTTGATTTGTTTTTTTTTCTTGGTAAAAAGAACCAAAAATCAAGGTTTGATGAATTTTTTAACACCCAATCATATCAAAGAACCTAAATTTCATAAACTCGCTTCGCTCAAACACTATGAAATTCTTAACGGTTCTTTGATATGATTGGGTTAAAATTCATAAGACCGTCAGAAATTTGTTTAGTGTTGAAAATTGTGTGATGAATCCAAATTAAATTTTTAAACACGTTCTTAAGTAAATTGCTTTCAGTAACACATTCCGATAATGTGCAAGGCGTAAACAGTAATAGAGGACTTTTGTTGGTTGGGAGTCCAACTTACTGTCTACTCATTACTGTAAACTTGAATAGTTTTTAAAAGGGGTTTATTCGCAGAAGGAAGGGAGGATATCGGTGCTTTGTGTGTTTTTTATTTTCATAGCTTTTTTGATGAATAAAGAATTCGCAGGGAATATTGAACCTGCACCTGCCCAGAAAAATTCATTATTGGATTCACATAAAGATATGATGATTTCTTTATCAAAATCTATTGATTCGTCTGCTTCGGTAATCATTTTGAATTCAATGTTATCAATAGTTGAACCGATGAATGTTTCGAGAACGTCAGCATTAACAGTGTGAATGACTTCTATCAGGTCATCATCAGAGTGCGTATCGTATATTTGTTTGGTGGTTTGAATATTGGCAATATGTCCTGTAAAATGGGTGGACAACATATAGGTTTCCAAGCCTTCTAATTGAAGGGCTTGTTGTTCGTCGATTTCAATGTGTTCTTCGGCAGAAGTTGTTTCTGTCTTGATATTTATACAAGAATTTATGCAAATAAATAACGAAATATATATTGCCGCTTTTACATTCATTATGATTCTTTTCCTGCTTTAGAAGACGCCCCTTTATAAACGGGAAGCGTATATCCTTTGGTATTGAAACCCGGAGGAACCACCCAATCTGTCCAGACATTTTTATCGTAAGTTTTTACAGATACTTTATTGTCTTGATTGCCGCCGAGCATGTAATATTTGCTACCGTCTTTACTTTTTCCAAGGATAATGGCTACATGTCCACCACCTTTTCTGCTTTTGATACCGATGGCACCAATGATGGGGTCATTGATTTTTTTGCCAAAATTAATCCATGATTTTGCGCGATAGGCAGCCTTTGGCGGTTTGTAGTTGTGCTGCTCCATGACCCATGCCATGAATGACCCGCACCATGCATTCGCACCGCCTGAATCATCTGTTCCCCAAAATTTTGAAGATTTGAAATACTCCAAAATCTGCGGATTGGCTTTTGCACCGGGAACTTCGGCTGTTTTGAGTTCTTTTTTGGCAGTAGCTACCCAGGGTGGTGCTTTATCGACTTGGAGGGGCTTGCTTACAGGAAGTTGGGCAAGCAGAATGTTATCGTAGATGCTACGAGATACTCTACGCTCAAAGTCGTGGGTGGGTAAGGGGGCGAGGTGTCGCCCCATTTCATAGTTGAATTCGCTCATGGTTGTTGGTAGTTGTTATTCTTTACATGTACATCCTTATGTATTGTAAGATGTTAACACAAGCACTCTTGAACGAAATAAAAAACTCGAAACCTATTTTACATATCCAACCAAGTGTTTTCATGCGATTCACCGGCTACGGCGATTTTCTTACAGGAGAGGGTGAGGTGTTCTTTTGCGCCGTCTTTGATGGTGACATTGCCTGCGCCTCTGCCACCGGAAAATGCTTCGTAGTCTTCTGTGTAGCCTACACAGTAGGCGTCCTCGAATTTGAGTGTTTTGAGGGTTTTACCGTTGGCATCGGTGAATTCAATTTCGCCGGATTTTTTCATATCTGAGGTGACTGCCCAACCGAATCGCTTTTCACTGCCGAGCGAACCGAGTGTTACCTTGATGATACCACCGCGCACTTCGCCTGCGGGTTGACCGATGTTGTCTACATTTTGGTCGAATGAGTAAGATAATGCGACGACTTCTGCTTCTTGTCCGTCCACTTTGAAGGTAGCTTTGATTACTGCTGCCATGATTGCTTTATATTTTGAATGTGTTAGGAATATAGTCCATTAGTGAGACTCTTCATGATTCTAATCCTATATCTTCTAAGGGAGAGAAAAGTCAACTCTATTTTTAAGAAAATTTCAATGTACTGGTCAGTCAGGTTAATAATGTAGGGTAGATTTCGGTGTAGTTTTAGTTCAGACGAGGCGGAGGTTCGCGACTTTAGC
>JAHDEO010000444.1 GCA_020628725.1 Saprospiraceae bacterium | reverse complement strand
ATATGTGTTTTAAACTACTTCAAATAATTTGAGTGATTTAAAACATACATGTGAATTTTTAATGGATTTAAAGTTTAAGTGAAGAAGATAATTCACTCATTCAAAATTCATTCATTCACTCATTAGAATTTTGTTACGATGACATACGAGCGATTTAATATCAAATATACACTAACATTCGTCTTACTTTTTTGTTCGATGCTGCTAATGGCAGCTCCCAACCCGAACAATGGTGAAGCACTCTTCAAAGCCAAATGTGCCTCCTGCCACAATAAGAATATGAAGGCAGACATGACAGGTCCTGCACTTGGTGGAGTACAAGAACGTTGGGAAGGCAACGAAGAATTGCTCTACGAATGGGTACGTAACACACAAGCAGCAGCAGCTACGGGCGATGCATATGCGACTAAGATGTTGGATTGGGATGCGAGTGTCATGCAGAACTTCCCTGAGTTGGATAATGCAGCTATTGACGATATTTTATTGTACATTAATAATATATACGAGTTCAAATGTGCAGAACCGCCTTGTGCAACAGATGAAGGACCAAGAAACCCAAACGAGCCTGTAAAAGAAGGCTTCAACTGGCTCTACGCCCTCCTTTTCGGCATTCTTGCTTTACTCGCACTCGTATTAGTTCGTATCACTTCCAACCTCAACCACATGGCAGAGGTCAAAGCCGGACGTGCTACACAGCGTAAGACTTTGTTGGAGACATTGACGAGTCGAAACATCGTCAGCCTTGCTATCTTTGCAGCAGTAGTACTTGGTGGATTCACCACAGTAAATAATGCCATCAATTTAGGTCGTCAGCAAGAATACGCGCCTACACAACCCATCAAATTCTCACACGCTACACACGCAGGCATCAACAAAATCGACTGCCAATACTGCCACGACGGAGCGCGTCGTAGTAAGCACGCTGTCATCCCTGCTGTCAATACCTGTATGAATTGCCACAAAGCCATCCTCAACGGACCGACTTATGGTAAAGCCGAAATCGCTAAGATTTATGCAGCATCCGGCTTCAATCCGGCAACAGGCAAATATTACGAAGAAAATACACCGCAAGACACGCTCATGAAACACATGGAAGCATGGCTTGCAGCAGATTATAAAGATAAAGAAGGTAACGATGTAACGGTCAGACCCGACATCGCCGCCGAGCAATTCGATGAAATCAAAGAATACGTCGGTAAAGACATGGAATGGGTACGCATCCACAACCTACCCGACCACGCCTACTTCAACCACGCACAACACGTAGTCGCAGGTGGCGTAGAATGTCAAACTTGTCATGGTGCAGTAGAAGAAATGGAAGTGATGAAGCAATACGCCCCACTATCAATGGGCTGGTGCGTCAACTGCCACCGCCAAACAGAAGTCCAATTCGCTGACAATCCATACTACGAATCATTCGAAAAGTACCACGAAGATATCAAATCAGGTAAAATGGACAAAGTCACCGTAGAAGACATCGGCGGCTTGGAGTGTCAGAAGTGTCACTACTAATGAAGTTTAAGTTTAAGCGTAAGTTTAAGTTTAAATTTTATGGTATCGCTGCGCGATACATTTTCCCCAAAAATAAAATTAGAATACAATCAAAATTAAGTTTTTGATAAATATAAATTTCCTCAAAAAGAATATAATGAGTAATGAAAATGAGTGTTTAAGATTAAGATAAATCTTTGATTCAAACCCAATTTAAACTTAAACTTTTTCTTAAACTTAAACTTAATTTGTCACTCATTCATTAGAAGATACATTGCAATGAATAACGCAAATAAAGTCTGGGCGAGCGTCAATGAAATCAACAACGACGCAGAATTTAAAAAGACACAGCAACAGGAATTTGTTGACCAAAAGCCGGTAGATGCCCTCGCTAATGAGGAAAGCTTAAAGTCTACCTCTGCCAACCGTCGCGATTTCCTCAAATATCTCGGTTTTAGTCTTGGTGCGGCTACGGTGGCGTCGAGTTGCGAGATTCCGGTCAAAAAGGCGATACCTTACGTGGTCAAGCCGGATGCGATTGTGCCGGGTGTGGCGAATTACTACGCGAGTACCATTGTAGAAGGTGGTGATTACTGTCCCGTCTTGGTCAAGACCCGCGAAGGTCGTCCTATCAAAATCGAAGGTAATGCGCTCTCAAGCATGACCGGAGGAGGTACGAGTGCCCGCGCCCAAGCTGCCGTTCTTTCATTGTACGATACCAATCGCATCAAAGAACCACGTGAGGTGATGAGTGGTACTACGACAACCGTAGCATCATGGGAAAGAGTAGATGAAGCAATTACTTCTGCATTAAGTCCTTCCTCTAACATCGCTATCATCAGCAACACCCTGTTGAGTCCGACTTTGAAGGCGGCGATTGACCAATTCAAATCAAAATATCCGAACACAGAAGTCATTCAATACGACCCCGTTTCGGCATCTGCGATGTTAGATGCGAATGAGGATAGTTTCGGCAAACGTGCGATTCCGAGTTACGATTTCAGCAAAGCGCAAGTGATTGTGAGTTTTGATGCTGATTTCTTGGGAACTTGGATTTCACCCATAGAATACACCAAAGATTACGCGAAAAATCGTACTATCAAAGACATTGACGGTGCAAAAATGTCTCGCCATTATCAATTTGAAAGCGGGATGTCGCTCACAGGGTCGAATGCTGACCACCGCGTATTGATTCGCCCGTCGGAGCGTGGTACAGCGATTGCGGCACTTGCGGGCGCATTGGGTATTGGTGGCGGTTCAGGCAGAGGCTTGAATGAGAAAGCGAAAAGAGCGATTACCAAAATTGCCAAAGAACTTGACGCTAACAGAGGTAACTCATTGGTCGTTTGTGGTTCAAATGATAAGAATGAGCAATTATTGGTAAATGCCATTAATGCTCAACTCGGCAACTACGGTGCTACGATTGATATTGCCAATCATTCTAATCAAAGACAAGGCGACGACAAAGCCATTTATAACTTCGTGAACGGCGGTAGAGCAGATGCGATTTTTATTCTCCATGCAAATCCGGCATTTGACCTGCCTTATGCAGATAAATTCGCAACGAAACTAAAGAATACACCATTAACAGTATCTTTCAATCAAACAGAGGACGAGACGACTTCCTTATGTACATTCGCTTGTCCTGACCACCACAACCTCGAATCATGGGGCGATGCCGAAGCGAAAGCCGGACAATACTCATTGATTCAGCCGACGATTTCACCATTATTCAATACAAGACCTGCCGGACAGTCATTTTTGACCTGGGCAGAAAGTGCGGACCTTGATGCAGACGCAGAGCAGCCGTATTATGAGTTTTTGAAGAAACAATGGGAAAGCAATTTATTTGGTAAAACATCGGGCTTTGCACGTTTCCAAAATTTCTGGGATAGTGCAGTGCATGACGGTATAGTTTCTATGCCAAGCGAAGGTGGTGGCAGTGCGTCTTTCGGAGGCGATGCAGGAGCTGCGATTTCTAATCTAACTAAGCCGAGAAGTGGCGGTATCGAAATCAGCGTACAAGAATCCATTGCCGTAGGCGCAGGACAATACGCAGGTAATCCATGGTTATTAGAAATGCCTGACCCTGTGACACGTATGGTTTGGGAAAATGTATTATGCGTTCCTGTTAGATTTGACGGTGTAAATAAATACATTGGCGGATATGAAGGCATGTCTCTGGATAATGGCGATTTAGTTACCGTTAAAGTTAACGGTAAAGAAATGACCTTGCCTGTTGTACTTCAATTTGGTCAAATGCCAAATACCGCAACCGTTCAATTAGGTTGGGGGCGTACCAAAGCAGGTGCGGGAAGCAATTATGGTGCGGATTTTTATCCAGCATTATCCGTAAAAGGTACAGATACACAATATGACGGCGTAGCCGAATTGTCGGGAGCAAAAGGACGCGAAAAAGATTTTGCCTGTGTGCAGTTACACCATACAATGGGTATCAAAGGCATGGGTACAGAGGAAGGCGAGGAGATTAATGTAGATGAAAAAGTATTGGGTTATAAAGGTTTTCAGGGTTCATTGACGGAGCGTTCTGTTATCAATCAAACCAACCTTTCTACACTCAAAGAATTTATAGGCGACGACCCGAAAAAGGGCGATGTCAAAGTGAAAGGCTTGCTCTACAAGCGAAAGAAATTTGAACACCTCAACGAGCAAACACTCTATCCTTACGATGAATATAAGGATGTAGCTTACGAGCAAGGACATCACTGGGGAATGGCTATCGACCTCAATGCCTGTACGGGTTGCGGTGCGTGTACGGTCGCTTGTATGGCGGAAAATAACGTACCCGTAGTCGGTAGGAGAGAGGTGCGCCGAGTGCATGAAATGGCTTGGTTGCGTATCGACCGTTACTACTTCGGTGATGCTGAAAATCCGAACACGGTGTATCAACCGATGATGTGTCAGCACTGCGATAATGCGCCTTGCGAAAACGTTTGTCCGGTAGCTGCTACCAACCACAGTTCGGAAGGACTCAATCAAATGACTTACAACCGTTGTATCGGTACGCGTTACTGTGCGAACAACTGTCCGTACAAAGTGCGCCGCTTCAACTGGCTTGATTATAACCAAGCGGATTTGTTTGGTTATAATGAAAATAAAATCGGTAAAGACCACGACATCATGTACATGGCAGACGACCTCACACGTATGGTCTTGAATCCTGACGTGACGGTACGTTCTCGTGGTGTTATCGAAAAATGTAGCTTCTGCGTACAACGCATCCAAGAAGCCAAATTGACTGCTAAAACTGAACTTCGCCAACTCAAAGACGGCGATGTAAAAGTAGCTTGTGCGTCTGCTTGTCCGACGGGTGCTATCGTATTCGGCGATACCAACGATAAGGATAGCAAAGTCAACAAGCAATGGAAAGATAAGCGTAATTACTTCGTCTTAGAGGAAGTGAATACGAGAGCTTCTGTTGGATATTTGACGAAAGTTACGAATCGCGATGAAACATTAGAAGCGTAGGCTTTTAAATGTAAAATGTAAAATAATAAATGTAAAATGTAAAAGGATTTTTAATTGCGCTTCGCGCAATTCCGTTTCACGTCCTACAACTTTTACATTTTAAATTTGATATTTTTCATTTTACATTATTCAAAATTAGAATTAAGTAAAATTACAAAGATATAATATGCATCATCCGGTCATATCTCCCGTACGGGAGCCGTTAGTGCAAGGTAGAAAAAGCTACCACCAGATTACCGAAGATATTTGCGCGCCTACCGAGCGGGCACCGAGCCCTGCGTGGGTTATCGGCTTCCTGATTTCGGCGGCTACGGCAACCTTTGGTGTTGCCATGATTGTGTACACCATCTGGGTAGGTATTGGTACGTGGGATTTGAACAGAACCGTCGGTTGGGGTTGGGATATTACCAACTTCGTTTGGTGGATTGGTATCGGTCACGCGGGTACGTTGATTTCGGCTATCTTGTTGTTATTCAGACAGAAATGGCGTACAGGTGTAAACCGTGCGGCAGAGGCGATGACGATTTTCGCGGTGATTTGTGCGGGTTTATATCCGCTCATTCACATGGGGCGTTTGTGGCTCGGCTTTTTCATTTTTCCATATCCGAATACACGCGGTCCGCTTTGGGTGAATTTTAACTCGCCGCTGCTGTGGGACGTATTTGCGATTAGTACGTACTTTACCGTTTCGCTTTTGTTCTGGTACACAGGATTGGTGCCGGATTTCGCAACAGTACGTGACCGCGCAAAAGGTATTCGCAAGAAAGTGTATTCCACACTCGCAATGGGTTGGACAGGTGCAGCGAAGCACTGGCAACGCCATGAATCGCTTTCACTTGTTTTGGCAGGTTTGGCTACACCGCTTGTACTTTCGGTACACACGATTGTAAGTTTTGACTTCGCAACATCGGTGATTCCGGGTTGGCACACAACTATCTTCCCGCCGTATTTCGTGGCAGGAGCGATTTTCTCAGGTTTTGCGATGGTACTAACCTTGATGATTATCACGCGAAAAGTACTTGGCTTGGAAGAGTATATCACCGTTGGACACATTGAGTCGATGAATAAAATTATCGTCTTGACGGGTTCGATTGTAGGTGTGGCTTACTTGACGGAGTTGTTTATCGCTTGGTATTCAGGTTATGTAT
>JAHDEO010000443.1:3350-6131 GCA_020628725.1 Saprospiraceae bacterium | reverse complement strand
GTAACAGCCCTCGACGCCTTGTATTGCTATGTTCATTAGTCCATAGTTGATAGTCGATAGTCCATAGGCAGTCGCAAGTTTATTTTTTTCGCACAGCGAAAAACAAAACTATGGGCTATCGACCATGGACTATGGACTAAATTAAGCTTCTGCGGGTTCGTTGGTCGTAATTTCGCGTTGATAGGAGACGGAATCTTGGTGGATCGCATCAAAAATCCCTTCTACCAATTTATCGTTAAGTCCTTGATTTTGACCGATTTCCATACGGGTACGCATCATTTCTTTCCATCTACCTAATTGAACGATGGGGATTTTGTTGTTTTGCTTAAATTCGGCGATTTGCTCGACAATTTCTTTGCGTTGTGTTAGTATATTTATCAGAGACTTATCCAGTAAATCTATCTCGGTACGCCAGCTTTGCAGTTCGTTGGAAGCATCCGTTTTGGGGGCTTTGTCGCGATTGAGTAAGCTATCGAGTAGGTGCGCGAGGTCAACAGGTGTGACTTGCTGTGCGGCATCGCTCCATGCATTATCAGGGTCAACGTGCGACTCAATCATCAAGCCGTTAAAGCCGATGTCCAAGCCTTTTTTGGAAATACTCCACAGCAACTCGCGCTTGCCTCCCGTGTGGCTTGGGTCGCCGATAATCTCCATACCGGGAATAAGTTTTTTCAATTCCAATGCCAATCCCCAATGCGGCGGATTTCTATATACATCCTTCTGTGCCAGCGTGTTGAAGCCTCTGTGAATGGCAGCGATGCGCGTAATTCCGGCGGTGTACAATCGCTTAATCGCACCTGCCCAGAGTTTCACATCCGGGTTAATCGGATTTTTGACCATGACAGGAACATCGTGATACTTGAGCGCGTCAGCGATTTCTTGTACCGCGAATGGATTCACCGTCGTGCGTGCACCTATCCATAACACATCTACACCATGCGCGAGCGCAGTACGTACATGATGCGCGTTGGCAACTTCGACTGTAACAGGTAAGCCCGTTTCTCGCTTTGCTTGTTGCATCCACGGTAAGCCTTCTTCACCGATGCCTTCAAAGCTGCCCGGATTGGTGCGTGGTTTCCAGATGCCCGCGCGTAGTATGTGTGCGCCTGCTTTTGCTGCTCCACGACAGCTCGCGAGGGTTTGTTCCTCCGTCTCGGCACTACACGGACCGGCGATGATTAGGGGTTGGTTTTCAGGGAGATTCATGCCCCAATCTTTGATTTGCTTGATATTCATTTCCATTTTCGTTAGCTTTTTTCAAAAAAAAAGCCCGAATACGATTTCGTATTCAGGCTGTATATTTTGATTATGGCACTACAATTACCTACCGAATACGAAGTTTCGCGTCGCTAAAAAAGTAAAAGTAATATGTGCTATAATTTCTTTGCATGATAAAATTAATGTTGAATTTTGAATGAATGAATTTTGAATTTCCTGATTCACAATAATATCATCCGCTTCTATTTCATTAATTGTTTTACAAACTTAGGATATTATTTTTGAGAAAGCAATAATTTTTTGGTTTTTTTTTGAAAACATTGTAAATGTTTTTTGTCCGCGGCTGTCAGTCCGCAGTCCACAGCCTAACGTAAACTCACGTAAATAGCGGCGGACTGCGGACTGGTAAGCTGCCGACTTAATTGACTTTCCGCCCTTTCGCTTTGCGTGACTTGACGTTGGTATTTTGTGCTTTTTTCAAATCAACGAGTAGTGTTGCATAGCCGCTTCCGGGAACGACTTCGTACTCCTCACCGCCGTAGGTGACGATGCCTTTGCCGCCTTTTTTCCATTCTTTGGCACGGAGAGTGTACTTGCCACCCATTTTCGGATTGGGTCCGAAGGTGAGATAACGCCCGTCTACATCGAAGCTGACGGCGAAGGTTTCGGAACTGTCTTTTCTGACTTCAAAGACGCCGGGGGTGCGCTTCTTGATAATGATTTCTTCGACTTGTCGTCCGTCTTTTGATACGATTTTACCGCCGCTGATGCGGGTGTCGTTGCTTTTCAGTTTGCGATAAATAATAATTTCTCTGGAGGTGTAAAATTGGATTTGTTTGAGGTCGTCGTCTGACCAGCCGCTATTTTCGTAGAGTTCTTCGGTAAATGGGCTGAGGCTGACGCAACTCGTCACCAAGACGGCTGCGAGTACGGATAAACATAGAATTACATTTTTCATATTAAAGGTTGTTTCGTGAAAAATGAAAAATATTTATCAATTAAAATGCCAGAAAAATCGTGGGAAGAAGGAGGATAGTTGCTGCCCGGTCGGAGGAACGAATTCCTCCGACCGCTTCGAGGGGGCAACATTTGTGCTTAAAGCTATCTCAATGAGGTTAATCATTTTTGACGTTAAATGCTTTTTAGTGGTTAGATTTTCAACTGTTAAGAGTGTGTTTATAGATACTTCAAGCGTTCTTTTGGTTTGTTTTTTCTGTTAATCAGTCAGTTTGGTGCTAATATTTTCCGGGTTAATGTGGATACAGGACTGTTTTCTTGGTTTGTTTTTTCTGTTAATGTGTTGATTTGGTGTTGGTTTTTCTGATTTTAAATTGCTTAATTGGGGTTAGGGGGTCACAGTAGCTTTGGAGTTAAAAAAGTTAATTTGAGGCTAATAGCTTCTCTTGAGTTTTACATCATTTAATTGGCGTTTTTCCGGGTATTGTTTTTTTAGTTGTGTTTTTCTGATTTTGCCGTTTCGATGATGTTATTTTTTTGTGGTCGATTGTTTTTCTGATTTTATAGCCTTTTCGTTGTTATCATTTTTTACGGTTAATCGTTTTT
>JAHDEO010000443.1:0-3250 GCA_020628725.1 Saprospiraceae bacterium | reverse complement strand
TTTTCTGATTTTATAGCCTTTTCGTTGTTATCATTTTTTACGGTTAATCGTTTTTTTGAATTTAACCGTTTCCCTGCCGTTATCTTTTTTTATGGTTAATGTGTTTTTCTGATTTTATCGTTTTCTTGTTGTTATCTCTTTGTGGTTGTGCTTTTTTGAATTTACTCGTCTTTCTGATTTTATCATTTTCTGTGGTTAATGGCTTTTCTGTTGTTACCTTTCTTTTAAGGTTAATCTGTTTTCTCGATTTTACTGCTTTTTTGATTTTACTATTCTTTAGTGGTTAATGATCTTTTTGAATTTAAGGGTTTTTCTGTTGCTGTTGCTCTCTGTGGCTATAGATGCGTCAATTTGATGTTTTGGTGTATTTCAGGGATTTTTTTTGTGGTTAATCTATTTTTTGGCATTAGGTTTGTCTTTTAAAGGTTTTATATCTGTGCGGTTGTTTGTCATAAGAACGACACAAAAGTTCAAAAAATTCCCTAAAAAGTTGTTTTAACACTTTTTTTAACAACAACACTTATTTATTTGATAACCTGTGTATTAAATATTGTTGTGAAAATGTTAAAAATTTTAACCTGAGTTTTTAAAGAACGTCGTTGAACAAAAAATAGTTCGTTTTCAATCGTTTTTTTGTGTTTGCTTTCCAAGATGCTTTTCTCCAAAGTTTGTATTTGAGAGGTCAGATGTTAGACCGTGAACTGTCAGAAGTCAGATTTATCTGATAGATTTGCTCTGACAATGAAATGTTCTGACTTCTGTCAGCAAAGCGTTCTAACCTCTTTTCTTTTTTGATACCACAAAGTTAGGGGCTTTTTAAATTCGTCACAGGGGCTTTTGCGGACACTTTTTCAAAATTGTAGAATCCCACACATATAGAAAATTCCAAATAACAAATTCCAATTTTCAAAAATAATGTAATTGATTCGCGACTAGTTATCCGTTAAATTCGTTATTTATTACTCCAATTCGTTACTTGCCACTCGTTGCTCATTACTTGCTAATACATTGATTTACAATATTCAAAGAACTAAAAAAACTCGTCTGTTTCCTTTTGTTATTACAAGTATAGAGACTTTCCTGCCTTCTTTGCGACTATCTTTTGGACACTTTCCGTCAAATGTATAAAGCCACCTCTGAGGAAATTCCAAATTTCAAAATTGATACAAAGAAAAATTGGAATTTGGATTTTGTTATTTGGAATTTCTACTACTATATACCCTCAAAGCAGGGTTTGGTAATCACTTTCTCCAATTTTTTTTCAAAATCATTCTTTTTTAGTGTCATTATTTAATAGTATTGCTCAATTGCTTCATGGTTATGATTATTTTTGCCCGACAAAAGCAATGAAGCCATGAGACAATGAAACCATTCAACAATCCAACAGTCATTTTATGCTCGAAATAGCCAGTATTGTTATTCTTGGAATTTTGGCGCAATGGGTCGCGTGGCGTACCCGTGTGCCGGCTATCTTACCCCTTATTCTTATTGGTCTTTTGGTCGGTCCGATTTCCAGTATTTGGCTGGATTACAAATGGATAGAGCCGATTTTTGACCCCGACATCACCAAATCCGACGGACACGGACATGAAGTACATGGGCATGGTCTGTTTCCCGGTAATAGTTTGTTTTACTTCGTTTCGTTGGCTATCGGGATTATCCTTTTTGAAGGAGGTTTGACCCTGAAAATGAAAGAAATACGCGGCGGTATCGCTCCGGCTATAGGCAAATTGATTTCGATAGGTTCGCTCGTATCATTTATTGGTGGTGGTTTGGCGGCGTATTATATTTTGCAGCCGGAGTTGAGTTGGTCACTAGCATTTTTGTTTGGTGGGCTGATTGTCGTGACGGGTCCTACGGTGATTGCGCCGATTCTGCGGAATGTTCCTCTGAGTAAAAATGTAGCCAACGTTCTTAAATGGGAAGGTATTCTCATCGACCCGATTGGTGCATTGGCGGCGGTTTTGGTGTACAATTTCATTACAGCAGGCGAAAGTGGAGCAGAATTTACCTTGACTGCACTGCGAACTTTCGGGATCATTCTTGCTGTCGGATTTTCTATTGGTGCAGGCGCAGCCTTTGGCTTGGCGCAATTGATACGCAGCCACCTGATTCCGCATTATTTGCTGAATGTTTTTACACTCGCGGTTGTGATGGCAGCCTTTGTCTTGTCCGATTTATTGGCGCACGAATCGGGGCTGCTTACAGTAGTGGTCATGGGTATGGCAATGGGCAATATGAACATTCCCAACCTCAAAGAAATTCTCGATTTTAAGGAAGCATTGACCATTCTGCTCATTTCGATTTTGTTCATTTTACTTTCTGCAAATATTGACTACGAACAACTTCAATTCCTTATCGACCCGCGTGCATTACTCATTTTTGCCGTAGTCGTTTTTGTGCTGCGTCCTCTGGGCGTTTTTCTGAGTACGGGCGGTTCGAATCTTACTTTTCGTGAAAAATTATTTATCTCATGGATTGGTCCGCGTGGTATCGTGGCGGCAGGTATCGCTTCGCTTTTTGGTATTCGATTGATGAATAAAGGGGTAGAAGGAGCAGAGTTGATTACGCCTTTGGTGTTCTTGATTGTATTGGGTACGGTACTGCTCAATGCGACCACGGCGAGACTTGTAGCACGCATGTTGGGCGTCACGCTCGACGACTCGAATGGCATCTTACTTGTCGGCGCGAATAAAGGTTCGCGCCTGATAGCCAAGTACTTACAGGACAATGGCAGACACGTAGTACTCGTCGATAATAACGCTCGCGAAATCAAACGTGCTACCGATATGGGCTTGGAAGGTATTGTAGAAAATGTTTTCTCAGATAATCTCGAAGACCGCTACGAACTACTTGATATGGCATATCTCATTGCACTGACGAGCAGCAATGAAGTCAACAGTGTAGCCTGTGATAAATACAAAGAAAATTATGGTGAGAAAGGTGCATATCGTTTTGTGACGAATTTGGAAATGAAAAATGACGAGGTGGATATTCCGAAAAACGCGCTGTTTGCAGCCAACTGCGATTTCGTCAGATTCAATCGTATTGTGCGGGATAGTCAGCAGGTCAATGAATTTGTTATTCAAGATGAAGTGGTGGATTTGCCTTCTATTTTACGTAAATTTACAGACAACCAACTGCCCTTATTTATTCGTTCTGCTAAGACGGGTGATATTCGCATTATCCCTGCACATCATGCAGGATTGGAGGCTGAAACGGGTGATGTGATTGCTTATTTGGGAGAATT
>JAHDEO010000442.1 GCA_020628725.1 Saprospiraceae bacterium | reverse complement strand
GAAATTCTTTCGTATCAGATGCCTGATAATACGGTTGATGTATCTGCCCTATCACCGGGAATGTATATCTTGAAAATTGCGGTAAAAGGTGAGGTGTTTTGCAGAAAATTCATTGTGCAGGAAAGGAAATGACAAATTCCAAATAACAAGCTCCAAATTCCAATTTCAGATGAATATTAATTGGAATTTGGTGCTTGTTATTTGGAATTTCATAAAAAAGGGGTCAGCTTATTGGTATTAGCCAGCCCCTCTGTTGGATTGAATTGAATCTTCTGAACGTATAATTTAACTTAATTATTGTTTATATCTTGTTTATTTTCAATTTCCTTTGTCATATAAGACAATAAATTGGTAACATATTCCGAATCGCTATCAAGTATTTCTATAAAACGATTTGCCAATTCAGGGGAAATATCAGGAAAAGGATAAGATACGCGATTGACGGTGTAATGATAAATATCATCCAATACAGAAAAATCTGTCTTTTCGCTCCATTTATATTCGCTCACCAATGTATCAAAAGAATAAGAATCATCTTTATCTGATACGACATCCACTATCCACTGCACCAATGCTTCCGAACTTGAAAATTCACCACTCGCACTAATTTCTTGTTGAGTAACTGCTTTCTTATTCGCTAAATTCTTCTTGGCGAAAACATATTGCATGAATGTAAACGGAATCGCCAAAGTCAATAAAATCAACGCCGCAAATCGCGCAAATTTGACCGTAATTGCCTTACGACGAATTCGATTTTCCTTATGCTCAAATCGCGCTTTGAGTTGCATATTGCGATAATCACGCATGACCTCTAAGCCACGAATATAGTGTTCAACTTGGTCAGCAAATACGGTATCCACTATCATACGTGTCTCAAATGCCTCTCTTGACTCGGCATCAAGACGGTCATAATAGTAATCTTCCACCATTTGCTCAAATTGAGTTTTTATCATTTTTTTTAGTGATTGGTGAATGGTAATTGGTGATTAGTTGGAGTTTAGAGTGAATCACAAATTACGCATCACACACAAAATAAATTTTAGTTAATTCAAATTATAAATCAACTCGCATTTATATTGGAATTTACTTAAACAAATATGTTCTAAGCGGTTCATTTTCTTGGAGCATCATATTTAATTCCTTCATCGCGCGGCTTTTATAGTTTCGTGCTACTTGTGCGTTTTTCAAGCCCATTCGCGAAGCGATTTCCTTCATATCATGCCCTTGCATCCATAGCATCAGTATTTTTTGGTGATTTTCCTTGAGACGCCCGACGACAGATTTGACAAAATGTCCTCGCTCATCGTTTAGCGTTCCAAGCCACGGGTCGGTTGTTGGCACTTCATACTCTGCGGTCATTTCTTTGATCGCCTCCCCCTCACGTACTTTCTTGTTGAACTTCTTGTACCACAATTTCTTTCCGATAGAAAACAGATACGTCTTGATATTCGATTCCCCTTTAAATATCCCGCGTTCGATATTATTCACCAATACAATAACGGTATCCTGAAAGACATCCAAGGCGTCTTCCTTGTCACCATTACGTAGATGTACGAAGCGGATAAAATTATCTCTGTACTGATCGTACAAATGATCCACCGCCCTGCTCGCCTCATCTCCCCCTGCGCGTATTGCTTCCACGATGCTTTGTGTCGTGTATTTTTTTCGTCTAAACATAATACCTGCATTTTATAGTAATTTTGAATGAGTGAATTTTGAATTTTGAATATGTTTAAATTTAATTTTTCACAAAAACAAAAAACAAAAATGTCCTTCAAATACTATAGTATCCCACTATCCATTTCTCCTTCAAATGTACGAAGAAAAAACATGTAAATAGTGTTTACAATGTAAAAATCAGATAACGTTAGCACTTTGGAGGTGATAGTATTATAGTTCGCATAATTTTAAAAACGTAACCAACATATACCAATTTAACGCATCATTAAGATTTTTAGACGAGAGAGTGAAGACGAGAGACAAGAGAAGCAAGATGCCATATTCATTCAACTTTCTCTCGTCTCACGTCTCTATTTCTCTCATCTATAAATTGATATTTTCATTTTCTTTTGTAAAAAATAAAATCTTTCCTAATTTAGCTACATGAGACAAGAGATGTGAGACACGAGAGGTGAGACTCAATTTTCCCTCTTGTCTCTCGTCTCTACTCTCTCGTCTAAATAAATATTATGAGTAAAAGAGCAGAAGCTAAAGCAAAAAGAAAAGCCTACGAACGCAAAAAGCAAGTTGCCGCACAGAAAGATGCCCGCAAATTCGCTTACATTGTGGTTGGTATTGCATTATTATTATTGGTGTTATTATACTTTATCTTTAGGTCGCAATTTGCCTAAGGAACGCGACAAAAATACGATAACGCTACAATGCGATAATGCGTCAATGAAAAACATTATCGCATTGTAGCATTTCAGCATTATCGCATTACCTAAGTATCCAATAACTTTCGGGAGTCATGTGGTCAAGGGCAAAACCTTTTACATGAATCATCGAAGAGATGGTATCGCCCGTAGTTGCCATATCCTTCTCTGCTATCGCTTTCCATTCATCTCCCACGATGATCGTATATGGATACCCCGTACGCAGCGTATTGGCTATTTCTTTGGAATCGTCAAAATAATATCTGTATTTAAAATCTTGCGACAGATAAAAAGGAATACTCGGAATCGCCGACACATCGCCTCCGATGATGATTGTAGTGCCTTCGGTTGAGATTTCTTTGGCAATATCGGCAATGCGTTTTGGTGCGTTGCGATAAGGTTCGATTTGCGGCATTAAAAACAACCAAGCAAAAGTCGTAAATAACATGCCCGTCAATATCAAACTACCGATACCATATGTATATCGCTTCGCAAACATCAATGTACCCGCAATAAAACTCAGGGGCCAAATCAAAAACATCATAAAAATCGCGCGTACTACCATTTTGCTACCGCCCAACAACATAGGGGCAACCAAGAACCCCGCGTAAAGCATCCCTACCATCAGTGCGAAGAACAATAATACAAACATCACACTCCCACCCGACACCCATTTCTTGTATGGATAATTTTCTTGGTGAATATGTAATAATTGATGAGCTATCAAAACCGCTATCGCAGGATGCGCTGCAAGCGTGTATGCGGGTAATTTGCTGGGTAATATTTCATAAAACAACCAACCGGACACCAACCATCCTGCCAACATCAGAGCAGTATTTTCGCGCTCGCGTATCCGGCGAATTAAGTCCCACAAAGCCGCCGGAAATACGGGTAAAAACACCAGAAAGGACAATAAAAATACCGCCAAATAATAGCCCGGAGGTCCCGTTTGTCCCAAGACCGACCCGCTCATTCGTTTCAGGATATACCAATCTATCAACCACGTTATAAAGCCCGAATCGCGTTGCCAAGCTACATATCCCCAAATCAATAAAGGCAACAAAGCCAAGGGTAAAAACACCCACGGATGTGTTCCAATAAGACGCTTACGTTCAGGATGAAATATTGCCAAAAATAACCAAAGCCCTCCCGTCAAAATCAAAATCGGCGGACCTTTCAATAGCACTCCCAAAGTAACGCCCAACCAAAATAGTAGACTCCATTTCCAAGAAGGCTCGCGCAGAAACGCACACAAGGACAACACCGCCAAAGTTTGACAAAATAATAATGAACTATCCACTACCGCAACTTTAGCAACATTGGGCACAAATAGCGAAGCCATCAACACGACACAAGCCGTCAGTGCAGTATCGCGCCCGAATACTTTTTGCCCAACAAAAAACAAGACTAAAAGCGTCCCTAAAATCGCCAACACACTCGGCAAGCGCGTCGCAAATTCATTGACACCAAACACCTTATAAGATACTGCTATCGTCCAAAAATGCAAAGGCGGTTTGCGGTGTATCTCTGACCAATCAAATTTCGGAATCGTCCAATCGCCCGTCTCCAACATCTGTGCGGCAAAGCCTGCATAAGCTGATTCGTCTTCGTCCCACAGCATTGCCGTATCGTTCATCACAAACAAGTTGAACAGAAAGATAGCCACGACCACCACCAAAAACCAACGATTTTTTAACAAACTTTGCATGGGGCAAAAGTAAACAAGTGCAAGTGCAAATTCAAGTGCAAATTCAAGTGATTGTTCGATTGTTCAATTGTTTTATCGCTTCATGGTTTTATGGCTTCATGGTTTCATGGCTTTATGGTTTCATGGTTCGATTGTTTCATTGTCAAGGTTTTTTGCGAAGCAAAAAACTCATTTTAACCATGAAGCCATGAAACAATGAAACAATCGAATAATGAAACAAAAAATCCGAAGCCTTTCGACTTCGGACTCTGTAAAACCCGCAATTGAGCGAATTCGCTCAACTTCTTTAAGGCAACTCGAAATAAATAACTGGTCAAAAATGCAAAGTTATTTTTTGCTCAATCAAGGCGCGAAAATGTGAGTTTATCGGGATAAATGACCATTTTAGCAACGCAGAGTGAGTGAAAAAGAACAAGTAGTTTTGACCAGTTATTTGTTGCGAGTTGCCTAAGTTCAAGTTCAAGAATCAAGCGCAAGTTCAAGTCACGCGATTTGGCAAAGCCAAATCTTATTTTCATGGGTGAATTTGCAAAGCAAATTCCGAGGTTTGAACTTGTACTTGATACTTGCTCTTGTACTTACTTACGAGTCGTATTTGTGTAAATCCAATGCTTCTATAATTTGTACAAGGTCTCTCGCGTAAGTTGGAGAAGTGGCGTAACCTGCTTTTTGCAAACCCTTCGCCCAGTTTTTATAATCCGTTCTTTTGAGTTGGCTGAGGTGGCGATAGCGTTTGCCTGTAAGCAATAGGCTGTGTGCGCGATAGCTTTCCCAAGCTGTATCAAATTTGCGGAAGAAATCCTTGTGGTCGTCGTCGTGGTAGTTGCTGCAATGTCCTTTGCCGCAAGATTTGGAGAAACATTTCAAACCAAAATGATTGTTATTATTATTGGCAAGACGGCTTGCTCCTGCATTGCTTTCAAGGATACCTTGTGCGAGTGTGATGCTCGCCGGAATTCCATACTTCTTCATTTCGCTGACGGCAGTGGCTTTGAAACGTTTGACATAGGCATGGCTGTCTTTTTGCTTCTTTGTTACCTTTGCCGTTTTTTTCGCTTGCGTTCCATATACTTTCTCTGTCTCCAAAAATAGTGGCGCATCATTGTCCGTAATTGGCACTTGCGGCACTTCGGTCGTTGTAGTCGCTGAAGTAGTTGGCTCAATTGTACGTTTTGTTGTCGGAGTCAATGTTTGCTGAGTGGTGTAACTCGTCAATACCGCTCCGGAGGTAAATTGGCTTGGAGGAATCTGCGGCGCACCCATGCTGAAATGTATGCTGGCATCGTTATTATGCATGACAAATGCCAACACAGCAAGAAAGGCGATTTTAAACCAATTGGTTTGTAAAAACATTGCGATTCCACTGGTTCGGGAAGGGGTTCTTGGTCTGTAAATTAATGTCCCGTTCATAAATACATTTGTTTTGTGCGGCAGTCAAGTTAAAGGTTGAGAAGACCTATCTTTCAAATTCCGGAGTAAAATGAAATTCTCTTGATTACCATGAAAGTAAATTTTCAATGAATGAGTGAATGAATTTTGAATGAATGAATCATTTAAATATATTTTTAATAAAGTTAAAACATAGTTACATTGAGATTCATTCATTCTCTCATTAAAAAATCATTTATTGAGAATTTAACTATGAAATTAGATAACAACTTTATGAACGCAAATATAAAACAAAATGTTTCATTTTGCAAAATAAAAAAATTATTTGTTTTTGTTTATTTTTACAAACTATCTGATTATCAATTTATTAATGACAAATAAAAAGTTTTGAATTGGTACAAATAAAAAACCCGCTTCACATTGGAAGCGGGTTTTTATTCTTTTTTAGCCCTACTTTGGCACTTTAAAATCATAACGTGTTTCCAACGTGGCTTTAGTCCGTTGTCTGCGTGAATACAAGGGGTTAAAACCCGTTTGGATGATTCAAACGTTTAAAGTACCAAAGTAGAATTAGTTAGGAAAAAATATCGGAATTGACCATTTACTGGTTCAGAATATTTACGATTATAGTTATCCCGAAGGGATTAAATATTTATAGTT